>NZ_JACHGW010000010.1 GCF_014202505.1 Armatimonas rosea
GTTTTGTGGTGCACCGATTCTATCGTCAATTCTTACCTGGGGGCCAAGATGGGATTCCTTAGCGTATGTTTTGCCCGAAAAACTAAAGTCGCCCCATAGTAGATTTGAGCAGGCGTAGCGTTCCCTAACGCCTGGTGGGGACGGCGCTCATTGTAAAAGGATAGGTACCAGCTCAGCCCTTGTCGGACGTCGCGGGGACAGGTGTACTCCTTCAGGTAGACCTCCTCGTATTTGACCGAGCGCCACAAGCGTTCGGTGAAAATGTTGTCCACATAACGGCCTCGACCGTCCATGGAGACTCTGGCTCCCGCCGCCGTGAAGCAGCTGGTGAAGCGCTCCGTCGTGAAGTGGCTACCTTGGTCTGAGTTGATAATCTCCGGCACGGTCTTGCCCAGCGCCTCGTGGCAACAGTCCAGCACGAAGGGTAGCTCCAGGGTTTCTGAGACCTCCCAAGCAACGACGTATCGGCTGTACCAGTCGAGGAAGGCCACGAGGTACATCCAGTTGGATGCCATCCGGATGTAGGTGATGTCGACTCCCCACACTTGATTTGGCCTGTCAATGGTGAGGCTTCGCAGGAGGTAGGGATAGATTTTGTGCTCTGGCCCTGCCCCTGGTTTAGAGAGATTTGGCCTCGGATAGAGGGTTTCAAGCCCCATTTGGGTGCGATAGTCTCGTATTCTGTGCCTTCCGACGTGGATTTGCTCATTTGCCAAGAGGGTGACGATCTTGCGTGATCCGAGAAAGGGAGCCTCGGTGTAGATCTCGTCGAGCCGCCGCTTGATCTTGAGTTCTTCTTCCCCTGGCGGACTAGGCTTGTAGTAGAGGTGGGTACGCGAGAGGGTGAGTAGCTCGGCTTGCTGAGTGAGGGGTAGCTCTGCTGCCTGCCCCCGTTCGAGCAGATTGACTCTTTCATTTCGTGTCAGCTCCGATGCCAGCTTTTTTTTTGATCCAGGCGAGCTGTGCGCTGAGCCTTCCGATTTGTTCGTAGAGTTCTGTGGTTTGCTTCTCGTGTTCCTGTGCGCTCTTGTCTTTGTTGGCTCCTCGCTCAAAGACTTCGGGCAGTGAGTTGACAGCTTCGCTCTTCCACTTGGTGAGCAGTGCGGGATGGACTTCGTTCTCTGCTGCGATCTGTGTGAGTGGCTTTGTTTCGCGTAGTGCCTCCAGGACGAGCTTGGCTTTGAAGGCGGGGCTATGTTGCTTTCTCATGGTGTCTATTTTGGCTTTCCGAATTTCTTAGAAAAGCCCGTCCGACTGTCCGATTTTCCCGGACCACTATATTCTGACTCCCAAAGCGGAAACTAGATTTTTGGGATCAATCCTCATTCAGACGAATGAGCCAATATTTTATCAAAAGCCAACTCTTTGATCACGAACAGAGGTAGTAGCGACAAACTATTCTTGCTTCAAATTTGTCGCGATAGTCAGCACTTCCAAATCCAGTTAGAACGATAAATTGTTTTATTTGCCATTGCAGTCCAGCTTCGAGCTTCCCACATTGACGTCTTGTCTTTACCGCCATATTTCGTAGAATCATCAAGCATACTGAAGACATCGGATGAAATAAATACATATCCATCAGCAAGATCACTCATCTTTGCCGCATGATTAGCTGCTCTTCCTACCCAGGTTAAATCATTATCATTCCGTACTCCTACACGACTAACAAATAACTCACTCGTATCAATACCTACAGTATGATTCATTGAGTATGTTGTTTTTGGATACCGGATCTTAATAGCAGGATTGATAATCTTATTAACTGCGTAATTTATTTTTAATCCTGTTCTGACTGCGCTTATGTCTTTTTTATCACCCAAATAAACAGCCATGATGCGATCTCCATCATATGCTGTAATCGTACCACCCTCATCTTTGATAATCCTCGCAGCACATTCTAGATATGACTTATAGATCGCTGCTGCAAAGTGCTGTTTAAAATTATCTACGAGACTTGTCGATCCAGACATGTCTGCATAAAGAACAGTCCCATTTATTTTAACTGCATCATTACCTAATTTTAGACTGTCAAGATCAGGAACTACTCTACCTTGGCGCTCAGTCCATTGCTCTTTTAGAGTCGAGGCTACAGATTCTTTAAGTTTTTCTTCAAGCGACATGAGCGTCCTCAGTTATTAGTTCCTAGATCATGAAAGATAGCACGAAGCCTATTGCAGACTGGAGCAATCGCAGCAGGTAGTTCCTTGACTTCTCCTGACCATTTATAAGAAAGCGTTGTAAAACCGGCAAGGTCGGAAGGTAATTTTGGCTCTTCACCTCGGCGTTCTATCAATATCGATCGCTTCTTGCCAATTCTGCCCATAAAGAAGCCTAGCTCAAAGACAACATTATCTCGAACTGTAGGCCAATCTTTGCGTCGCGTCATGGTGCTATCGTCCGCTTGTGCTATGGCGATTGCAAAATCCGCTAAGTCGACCTGTTCTTCAAGGGATTCAAGAGGGTACGATGATGCACAGAATACGCCATCTGTCCAAATAACAACATGGAAAGGGTCATGCTCTAAAGCATTTTGAACTGCGCGGGCAATCTCTAGTGATTCTGCAGATGACATGATGAATACTCTGATTTTATCGCGTGTTGCTGCAACGTGTGAATTACGTTGCTCTAGACGTCTCGCTAGAATTTTTGCAATACTCTTCCATATTTCAGGATTTTTATCTGCTGCTTCTTTAAATTGGGGTTCTGTGATACGTAGTACCACAGACTCTTCTGTAGCAAGGAGAGTAGCCGATCTTTTAAGGGATTTATCAGCTAATACCATTTCCCCAACATGTGTCCCACTTGCTCGGAAGGCCATTTTCTTTCCATTAACGATGACATCAAAAGAGCCAGTGATAATGAAGTAAAGGTCGGTATCACTGTTCCCCTGTTCGATCAGAACGGTTCCCGCAGTTATCGGAACTAGCTCACCGCATGAGGCTAGATAGTCGGCTAGGGAGGTATTGTGCCCAACGAGTGTCTGCTCAAGTAGTAACTCAGCTAGCCGCCTTTTCCCATCTACGCCTTCAAATCTCTCAATCATACATCATACCTAATGATAAGCACTAACCCAAAGCAAACTATAGCAAACACTAGGATTATATCATGCCATACTCTTGAGGCTGATGCGCCTTTCCAAGAAGAAGCATGCCGATGTATATGACCGTTTTTGGCGGTGGTCTCCGGTCCACGGCAGTTGCTCGATCTCTAAGTTGTCGCCAAAAAGGAACGTTTTAATGCACAACATGGAGAGTTCAGGCTGCATAGTTCTTTGTGAGATTTAACTCCTAGCGCGTGGCTGGAGAGCCAGCCGCGACCCGAGAAATCGGGAGCCGAGTAACGCTCCTGTTGGACCTAAACGGTCAATACCTTGCAACGGAACGAAAAGTACTAATAAGGGCAAACACAGGCAAACGTTCAAACACCTTCTTGGGGAGCCACAGGCAGATTTCTGGGTGACCAAAAACCTCCTTCCATCTACGGGCATTGCTCCATCAAGAAATTGGGCATCTGAGGCATGACCAAAAACTACTCTTTTTGGACGCTTCACTTGCCCTGGAACGCTGGGGGCTAGGGAGAGGCAGTTGGTGTGAATCCGCGCCTCCAGAGCCTTGTTATGCCTGCTCCTACATCTACATCTAGAGGTTGTTTGCCTAAAGCGTTTGCCCTTATTAGTACTTTTCGTTCCGTTGCAAGGTATTGACCTAAACGGGGGGCGGGTCATTTCCTAGACCACTATAGTGCCTTATAGATCTAATTCAAGGGAGCCGACCATCGAGGCTTCTTAGGTAGCGAGTTGAGCAGACTTGGTCATAATCCAACACTATACCCTCTCACTTCGAGTAATGAGCACACAGTAACAGGTGGCCATGGGCTACCAAAGCCAGTGTGAGTTCGCGACCTATTAAAGGGTAGACATCTGGAGACGTATTACCGTCACGCTTGGAGTGGGAGACCAGCTCGAAAGAGGATGCCAGCTTAACGTTGGCGAGAAGTGGTAGGGCGTGAGGACTCTGGTGATATAAAAACGGGGGTAGCCCATGTACGGCACTTCACTAGGGCGATGGGAGCAAGCTACAACCAAGTTCAGGTGTCCGGTCGCAAGTACCACTGGGGCTCCTGCACGTCCAGCAACAACCTCAACTTCGACTGGCGCATTATCAAGGCTCTCACCTACGTGATCGACTATCTCATCGTGCACTAGCAAGCCCATCTGCTTGTGTCCACCCCCCACGCTTCTGGAACATTGTGACTGTATAAGTCCCGCGTTACGAGCAGGCCAAAGATTGGCTACGCGAGCACGGGAAACTGATCGAAGTAGATCTTTAAGAGAGAAAATATCTGACATTTATTAAAAATCAACAATTATTATAGTTTTATCATCACTTCTTATACTATATAGATTTTCTAATTCTATAGATTTTTTTATTATTTCATCACATTTTCCATTTTTTAGCATATCTAAATTATGATCTATTACGGGACGTATCCCATCCGAACATAAAACAAGCCTATCTCCTTCCTCATATTGAAAGACTCCCTCTTTTAAAAAATTCATTACTTCAAAATCTCCATTTAAAACCCCATATCCGTATTCAGATTCAATATTATTTCGTAGATCTCTCCTTATGACTTCAGTCAAATTTTTCAAACTCTTATTATTTCTTTTGAAGATGTCCACAACATCGGTTTGAAATTCTGTAAATACATTAATCCTATTTTTCCCCAAAAAAACTCCTATGCAATCACCCACATATGAAAAATATATACAATTGTTATAAACAAAGACTGAAATACAAACTAATCCAGCGTAATCCTCTTCATTATAATTCATCACAGGAAATTTCAGCTGATTAAATTTTCTCAACTCTGGAAATATACTCACATATAAATCTTTTTGACTCATACTTTCGCTGATCTCTTCTGCCTTTAGAGTCATTAATTGGTATAATTTCTCCGAAAAGATCTTAGCGATTTCAGCAGATGGGCTAGGATTTGGATATTTACCCATTTTAGGACTTCGACTAACTCCATCAGACACTATATAAATGCCTTTATCTATATCAGTTATCATAAAATCTTCGTTAGGCTTCTCATAAGCATATTCGTTGTTTTTAATAGTGCATTTTTCGATTTTCATTTATTTTTCATACCTTCCAATATTTTATTATACTGCTCCATTGTTCGTCTCGAATTAGTTTCCAAGGCGGCTTCGTATGCACAGTCAAGAAATAATTTATAGTCACTATGAGATCTTCTACAATAAGAACTTGCCAGTTGCAAATTTGCGTGACATATCCCAAATTTGTTGTTAATTTTTTTATACTCTTTTAAACAATCATTCATATATTGATCACCTTTTTCATCATCTTCATAAGCATATGATATTTTACCTAGTCTAAACAAACTATTTGCAAAATATCTTATATCTTTCCCCGAAAAACCATCACGACACCTTAAAAAAATATCATTTGCCTCTCCGAAATCCTTTTGGATTTCATAAGTCACACCTATTTTATATTCAAGGTGCAGTTTTTCAAGTTCTCTATTATCACGAAGTAATTCAATAGCTTTTTTATAGCCATATATAATGAGATCTTTTTTCCTAAATTTAGTAATCACTTTTTTTCCGAATAAGTTCTCTTCTCTTCTGCGCAAAATATCATACCTACCACGTACTGACGCGGAAATTAGTAAATCAGAATGTACATAATCTTCCGAACAATCATTAATATCAGTAAAGCATTTTTTAAAATATTTCTTGGCATTCAAATTATCTGATTTATGGTAGTAAGATTCAGCAATTCTGTAATATATATTAGCAATAAGAATGTTATTATTAGATAATTTTAACATATCAGTCATTATTTCTTCTTCATAGAAACCATTGGTATAAAAAATCTCCGCAATTTTATTAAAAAAGACTAAGCATCTAGAATCATCATTACGTATGCAATTCTTTATTGCATGCACGACGTTCTCTTTTTCTTTTAATATTTCAAAAATAGTATTTTTATCAGAATTGATCATATATTTGATAAAATAATCAGTCTTTTTACCTATTAAAATACTTTCATCAGATTTACGAATTTTTTCACGTGCATATTCGCGCACGAGGGAGAGGAGGAAGCGGCGGGTGGAGTTGGGGGTGGTGTCACGCTCGACTAGCGAGCGTTGCCACCAACGCTGGAGATCTTCGAGGGAGACGCCGCAGATTTCCTGGGCGGCCTCCGGGCTGAAGTCGTAGGGGAAGACGCCTAGCTTGAGGAACCGTGCCCGCTCGTCCTCCGGGAGCAGGTTCAGCGACCACTGGAAACATGCCCCCATGCTCTCGTGGCGCTCCGGCCCGCCCCCGGACTCGTCGAGGTCGTGGCGGTAGGCCAGCTCCTTCACCCCCAGGCCACTTGCCAGCGATGCCAGGGTGCCCTCCCAGTGGAGCAGGTTCGCCGCGACCATCTGAATCGCCAGAGGGAATCCTTCCGTCACCTGGAGAATCCGCACCAGTGCCGCACGGTCGGAGTCGGAGAGGGTAGCGTAGGGAGCGAGTGCCACCTCAGAGTCTAGGCGGTCGCGAAAGAGCTGGACGGCGAATAACATATCGAAGTCTCGGGTGGGGGAGGAAGGCACCACTAGCCGCTTGACCAGCACATCCCGGGCTATGTTTCGCACCGTCCAGCGCTTGCGGCTCGTCACCAGGCACTTGATCCCCGTGAGCGCAAAGTCCTTCAGCCAGGTCCGGGTCGCCTTCGTATCGGCGCTCTCGAAGTTATCCAGGATCAGCAAGAGCTTCTGCCCTACCAGCAACCCGGCCAGCTCCTTATCCGGCTCCTTCAGCCCCTCGCTCAGCCCTAGCGTCTGTGCCATCGCACTAGCAACGAGCGCTGGAGTCACCGTCTCCAGGCTCTGCGACTCCAAGTTCACTAGACAGATGCGATCGAACTGCCCCCGGAGCGTGCGCCCCGCCTCGCGCGCAAGTCGGGTTTTGCCCACCCCACCCGGCCCACGAAGACAGAGAATCCACTCCACCGTTCGGTCAGTGGCCCACACCTGGACCGTTTCGACCAGCGCCTCACGCCCAATAAACGCATTTTCAGACTCCCCCAGATTGGATTGCGGCTCTGGGAGGGCCGCCTGCTCAAAAGGGTTCGTTACTCGCTTTAGTGGCGCGAGCTGAAAGGCTGTCGCCACAAAGCGTGCCGCGTTTCGTGCGGCTAGGGCTTGGCGTGCGTCTTTGTCCTCGCCCTTATTGCCATCCGCCCAGTCACAGATCCCCTTGACCAAAATCCAGTCGACTTTTCGCTTTTGGCAGGTAACATAAAGACCCGCCCCCTCCATTTCGCCGCCAATAGCCTCAGGCTCTTGTGCCACAAGCTGGTCACGAAATTCAGGGCTATCCACCAGCTTCTCTCCCGAGAGCGCCAAGCCGATTCGAACTTTGGCTTCGCTCCAGTAAAGCTGTGTATTGCTGAAGTAGTTCACCAACTCTGCCGAAGCGTGCGGCTTATCGCCACGAGCAATGTTTGTCTTAGCCCCGACTCGTGCTTGCTCGTATAGAGAGAGCTGTCGAGAAACCAACACATCACCGATTGCTTGCTTCTTCGGGTTCACCCCAAACGCAACTCCCACCATGATTACCGAGTGGGGCTGGAGATCAGTAATACTCTCATCAATCGCTTGTTGGGCGCTGCCCAGCCCTGAGGTTCCCATCTCGCAGAGTGTGTGCAGAACGCGCATCCCATTGATCTCACCAAAATCGTTGTAGGTTCGTGACCTAGGGCGAAGCGGATTAGGGGTCACTTTATGGATCTCATTGAAGGCTTCAAAAAGTTGTCGTGTCTCGTGAGAATTGACCGTAACCAACAGAACATCAGCAGAAAGGTGCATGCATAAAAGTATACAACGTGAGCTCGAGATAGTGGTCGTTTTAGCAGATGATTGCCCCAGCAGGTCAAGGCGACTCACGACAGTCTAGAGGTGTACCATAAAAACGGTCGTTAAAATGAACGGTTTGGATGTTGAGTGAGAAAACGGCAATTACACAAACACTTGCGGAACTCTTGTTTACGAACCGATGGTATACAATACATAACCATGCGACGACTTTTGGCGATCTTACTGGTGACGCTTCTGGTGGTGAACTCCTTCCCGCTAGCTGCTCAAGCTCGCCTCGTCTGCCGCGTCTCCGGTCAGGCAATGCAGCCCGTTGCCGTGGAAGATGATCCCAAGTCCTGTTGTGCCATCCGACCAACTCCCTCAGGCCAGCTTGAACTTGCAAATCGCTCTTGTTGCGAGATCAAGACCACGCCTGGTCATGCACCACTTCCTGGTGCACTGACACAAGAGCCCGTAGCGGGCATCGCTATTCTGACGATGGCTACTGTGCCAGTGCCTCGTCCTGAGTACCTTGAGGTCGTTCCTCCCGTTGTCTACGAAGGCACTCCCCAGTACCGAGGCCCACCGCCTTCTCCAGCTTCTCCCCGCGCTCCTCCAACCTTCTCCTGAAACTATCGTCATTTTGTGTTCGGGGCTCCGACGCTCTAGAACCCACCGATTTCGTTTTGGAGAAAATCTATGAAACGTTCGACCTTCTTTCTCGTGGCAGCTTGCCTTGCCACGCTTACCCCTCTTGCCACGCTTACCCCTGCGGCTTTCGCCGCGTCCTGCTGCGAGGGTGGCAACTGCTGCGTTGGCGGCAAGGCCTGCTGCTCGATGAAGGGTTGCTGCAAGCCCCATAGCAAGTGCTGTGACGCCAAGAAGAAAGCCTGTAAAGACTCTTGTGGCTGTAGCAAGAATAAGTGCTGCGATGCCAAGAAGCCGCACACTGGCACCAAGCCCCACGGCAAGTAGCGTAAGCTGAGACGAAGCCGGGCTGAGTGAGATTATCGCTCGGTTCGGCTTTGTCTTTCCCAAAAAATCTTTCGATAGATGTTGAAGTATTCACGGGGGCGCGATATAACTTCGACAGTTATCGAAAGGACTCGCCCATGCCAGATGTTATCGCGATCTTCAAAGCACTCTCCGATCCCACCCGGCTCGCGGTCTACAACTGCATCCGCTGCTGTGGCCCTACCTGTGGCTATAGCACCGACTCGGGGCAGTGCTGCGGCTCGTGCGACGGCACGGCGATCTGTGCGATTCGCTGCCAGGTGCCCTGTGCTCCTAGTACCCTCACGCACCATCTCAACGAGCTGCGCGACGCGGGCCTGATTGAAACGGAGAAGCGCGGTCGAGTTGTCTACTGCAAAGTAAAGCCTGACGCCCTCGGAGCCATCGCCACCTTCGTGAGTGGCAAGTAAACAAAGAAGGAAAAGACCATGAATACCGAAACTAAAAATAGCTGCTGTGATTGTTGTAGTGATGCCTGCTGCGCCGCCAATGGTTGCTGCACCGATGGCGTTTGCAACTGCACCTGTGCTTGTTGCCAGACCGATGGAGCCAGTAAGTAAGAATGCGATGCCGTTTTCTTGCGGCAGCGTTCCTTGCCGTACTGGTCGCTCCTGCCTGGGCTCAGGAAGAAGGCGGCCAGTCTATCAAGGACAAGCTGCATTCCACACTCCCCCCGTGAACCGGCTGACCCGGTGAGGGGTCGCCGCTCCGTGCGAGTGGCGTGCAAGGTAAGTTTCAGTTCGCTCAGCGTTATGTGGACTCCGTGCAGGAGCGCCCCCGCTGGCGCACGACATTGACAGAGAGAATCTCGCCTAAGTTTCAGATCGGAGTGGAGTACAACGCCAATGCGCCCGATGCGAAGCTCAATCCGGTGGGAAACTACTTCATTCAGACAGAGAATGAGAGCCGCCCAGGAATCATCGCGGGCTTCTCCAGTGATAGGATCGGAACACCTCATGGCATGAGCTACTTCGTCTCCGCGCAGAAGCAGCTCAGCGGAGAAAAGGGACGGGTAGCACCCTATCTTGGGCTCTCCTACTCGGAGTTCGGTAAGGAGGTGCTCACACCCTTTGGGGCTAGTCTCGCCTTGAAGGACAATTTGGTGCTCCTGCCAATGTGTGATGGTAAGTACGGCCACACAACTCTTTCATGGTTTAGCAAGCGCGGCGAGAGCATCAGTCTCATCGCGGCGTTTAACAAGCGCATCGGTATCGCCTTTGCGAGGAACTTTTAGGATGAAATACGTTATTGCGGCACTGGCCGCTCTTTGTATCGTCGTGGGAGCTTTTGCTCAGGAGAAGGCCCAGCGCGTCACGGGCAAGCTTCCGGCGAAGGCAGTTTGCTTCATCTGCTCCCAGAACGGGGAAGCTGAGGAAGAGAAGCCTGCGGGGGCCGTGGCCTACAAGGGCAAGACTTACTATTTCTGCAACAAAGGCGAGGTCGAGAAGTTTCTCAAAGACCCGGAGACATTCATTCCAGCGCCCGTCCCACGAGCCGCGCCCGCTTTCACACTCAAGACCCCAACGGGCGAGACGGTGACGCTGGAATCTCTCAAGGGAAAACTGGTTTTGGTGGACTTCTGGGCGACCTGGTGCGTCCCGTGCGTCAAGGCTATGCCCGACATGCAGAAGCTCCAAGAAAAGTACGCTGCCAAGGGCTTAACCGTCGTTGGCATCTCCATTGACGAAGAGGGAGCTAAGAAGGTCTCTCCGTTTCTTGCCAAGTCCAAGGTCAAGTTCACCTACCCGATCTTGCTAGACAGTGGCGATACCTGGAAGCAATGGGGCGTGAAGTCGGTGCCCTCGGTGATGCTGGTTAAAGACGGGCAGATACTGAGGCACTGGAGCGGCAAGATCGATGTAAAAGAGATCAAGAGCACTATCAAGGAAACGCTCGCTCCCTGACAGCCGGTATACTAATCATAATCGATGCGAAGACTTGGGTCCTGGAGACTGTTCGTGGCCTTGCTGCTGGTGCTCTCAGCCAGCGCGCCTTCGCTCGCCTCGACGATAAGTTGGTTCTGTGACGGGCGGCTCTGTGGCACTCTGTCTTGTTGCTGCGATCAGCTCGACACGAAAAAGAACGACAAGAACTGCCGAAAAGTCACAACCGACACCAAGGCCCCCGGTCTCTGTCAGGCAGGTTGTGGCTGTACCCCCGTTTGGACAAGTGCCAGCGACCATCAGGGATCGCTGGCAACTGCTGCACCCTTCCCCAGCGTATTGTTTGTCCTGGTTCCCACACCACTCTTACTTGAAGCAGTCCCTTTCGTTGCTGTCCGCTTCGTTCGTATTCCCGATTATCGCGGCCCCCCCGCCTTGCAGCATGACCTGCTGCCCTCTGGCCTTCGCGCCCCACCCGCTTCCTGAAAACGATCTACGTCACCTTGCGAGTCGCTTCTGCTACTCGCTGACTTCGTTTTCGGAGGCATTTTTTGTTTGTCCTTACCTTAACTCACGAAGCCCCTGCCCCCATCCTCTCGCTAGAGGCGGCGGTGCAGGAGGCACTCTTAAACCATCGGCGGCTTGCAGCAGCTCGCAAAGAGACCCAAGCGGCCCGACTCTCATTACGCGCTGCAAGGGCGCTCTCCAACCCGGAGATTAGCTTCGCGCCTGCTCTGGATCAGTTCAACGGCACCACCGAGGAGCTGCTCATTACCCAGCCGCTGGAGATCAATGGCACGCGTACTGCCCGAACTCGCGGGGCACTCGCCCAAGTTCAAGCTGCTGAAGCCAGCCTAACCACAGAGCTCCGCGAAACCATCGCCTCGGTCAAAAACGCCTATATCGAACTCTGGCGGGAGCGCGAACTCCAGGCTGTGGCTAAGTCTCTGGTCGAGACCGCCCAAGAGGTGCAGCGCCTCGCACAAAGGCAGGTCGATCTAGGGAGCCGTCCGGGAGTAGACATTGCCCAGACGGGCCTAGAAGTCACTCGCGCCCAGCAGCAAGAGATCCTCTCTCTCTCCAAAGTTCGACAAGCAGAAGCTGCACTCAATGTCGCTCTTGGTCGCGCCCCTTCCTCTCCCATTCCTACGGTTGAAGTAGTCCTCATTAAAATGGAGCTTCCCTCCGTAGAGGTCGCCCTATCCGGTGCGCTTGTCGCTCGCTCTGAAGTGGCTGTTGAGAGTGCCCAACGTGAGATTTTAGTGCAAGATGCCGCTCTGGCTCGTGCTGAGGGTAAGCCCGACATCGCTCCTCAATTCCGGTCCCAGTACGTCACGTTCCAGACTCCCAAGCGAAGCGACTATGGCTTCTCCATCGCCATGCGCCTTCCTCTCATTGACTGGGGGGCACGCAAGAACAAGATTCAGCAGGCAGAAGTGGCAACGCTAGCACAGGAGGACCGGATCGAGCAGGCAAAACAGGCGATTCGCCAAGAGGTCGTCCAAGCGCTTGCACGGCTCCAAGGAGCAAATGGGATTCTTGCCAGCTTTGCCGAGGCACTTCCCCAGGCACAAAAGCTCCTGAGAGCCTCCCAGCTTGGATTTGCCGAGGGCAAGACCTCGGTTCTTGCCGTCCTAGAAGCGCAGCGAACCTACCGAGCCACACTCACCCAGTACACCGAAGCTCAGGCGGAGCTGGCGCTTGCCCAAGTAGAGCTCACCCGCGCCATGGGAGGCCAAAAGTGACCCTACTCAAGTATAGAAACCTTATCATCCTTGCGCTGGTGCCCATTGCATTACTCTCCGGCTGTCAGCCGAAGGAAACTGCCGTCCAGAAAGCCACTGAAGAAAAGGGCGCTACAAAAACGGAAGGTGCTGGTATCGAGCTCTCTGAATCGGCCAGGAAGAGCGCAGGGATTCGCACGGAACCGGCGACTCTCCAGTCTCTCCAAGCCACTCAGGACGTTCCAGGTGTGGTCGAGGTCGCGGCAAATCGGGCGATTAAGCTCACCCCAAGCGCACCGGGAAAGATCATCTCCCTCCTTGCAAAGCCCGGCGACAGCGTGTCAGTAGGCCAAGTGCTGGCGACGCTCGATAGCTTCGAGGTGGCACAAGCCCATGCCGCCGCAGAGCAAGCACAGGCCAATATCGCCCAAGCGAGCGCGGCTCTCCAGACCGCACAGGCCGAGGTGCGGCAAGCGGCAGCGGGAGTCAAGGTCGCCGATGCCGCTATCGACCAAGGTCAGGAGCGTGTCAAGGGCGCACGCCAAGCGCTCGCACGGCAGAAGGAGCTCGCAGCGGCGGGGGCGTTTGCACAGGCTCCCCTCCAAGCCGCTCAGAGCGAGCTGTCCGAAGCCCAGAGTGAGCTGCTCAAGAGCCAGACCGAGCTTCAGGGGCACCTCGTTGTCCTTCAGCGTGCCGAGCGGCTCTTTAAGGAAGATGTCGTCAGTCGGGCTGAGTTGGAGCAAGCACAGCTAGAGCACCGGCAAGACGAGGCCAATGTCGAGAAGGCAAAACGCCGGGTCGAGAACGCCCGCCTGACGCTAGAGCGCGAGCAAAAGATCGCCTCGGCGGGTCTGCTCAATGCCCGTGAGGTACAGACGGCGGAGGCAACCTTGCGCGATACAGAAGCCGATGTACGCAAGGCGCAGAGCGAGCGCAGCCAGAGCGTCGAGGTGCTACGAAAGGCGGAGCGGGGTGTCGCCGCAGCCCGCACGATGCTTGTGGGAGCACAAGCAGCCCTCCGAGCATCCCAAACCAATCTCTACTCCCTCGAAGGGCCAGATCATGCCCCCGGTCAGGGGGGACGGGTTGTGGTGAAAGCGCCTATTAGTGGGATCGTCGCCGAGCGGAGCGTCACGCAGGGGGAGACCATCGAGCGCACCACGGTGCTCTTTACCCTTCAGAATGAGAGTGTTGTGCAGGTCACCGCGCAGGTTCCCGAGGCGCAGATAAGCGCAGTGCGAATTGGCCAGCAGGCCAGCATCTTTGTCACTGCCTTCCCCAAGATGCGCTTCACTGGGACGGTGCAGAGCATCGGGAGCCAAGTGGACGACAAGACCCGCGCCCTGCCGGTCCGCCTTTTGGTGAGCAACCCGGAGGGCAAGCTCAAGACCCGTATGTTCGCCCGTGTCGCGCTCGGGCTGGGCAGCGCACGGAAGGTTCTTGCAGTGCCAGAGTCCGCACTCGTCGAACTGGAGGGCAAGCCCCATCTCTTTGTGGAGGAGAGCGGCAAGTTTGAGAAGCGAGAAATTGTACAGGGAGTAAAGTCGGGCGGGCTTGTCGAGGTCAAGAGCGGCCTCAAAGCTGGAGAGGCCGTCGTCGTGGAAGCGGCTTTTGTTCTCAAGAGCGAGAGCAAAAAAGATGAGCTGAAGGGAGAAGAGTAGCTATGTTAGAGCGCATCTTAAACTTCAGCCTCGCGCAACGCTTTCTGGTGATCCTTGCAGCGCTTGCTCTCGTTGGCTTTGGCGTTGTCAGCTGGCAGCAGCTCACGCTCGATGCCGTCCCCGACATCACGACCAATCAAGTGCAGATCAATACCAATACTGGTGGCATGGCTCCACCGGAGGTCGAGAAGCTCGTCACCTTCCCGGTCGAGACCGCAATGGGTGGGCTACCAGGAGTGCAGGGCGTTCGCTCTCTTTCCCAGTACGGCCTCTCGCAAGTGACCATCACCTTTAGCGACCACACCGACACTTACTTCGCACGCCAGCTCGTCACCGAGCGCCTGAACAGCGTCCGAGAACAGCTCCCTGCGGGCGTCGCTGCGCCAGAGCTTGCGCCGGTCTCGACAGGCCTGGGCGAGGTCTTCATGTTCAGCGTGGACAGCGACCGGCTCACTCCCATGGAGCTTCGCACCCTCTTTGACTGGCAGATAAAGCCCCAGCTCCGAACGGTTATCGGAGTGGCGGAGGTGAACGCGACCGGCGGCTATGAGAAGCAGTACGAAGTCCAGCCCGACCCGCAGCGCCTCCGTGCACGAGGGGTTTCTTTAGATGCACTCCTGGAGGCGCTGAAGAAGAACAACGCCAATGTCGGAGGGGGCTTTATCGAGCGCCAGGGCGAGCAACTTCTCGTCCGTAGCGTCGGAGCTGTCACGGGAATCGAGGACATCGAGAAGATCGTGGTGACGGCGGAGCGAGGGACGCCGATCTTCGTGCGCGATGTCGCAAAGGTGGGGCTGGGAACTCCTGCTCGCACCGGTCTCGCGACCCGCGATGGTAAGGAAACCGTGCTAGGAATCGTCATGATGCTCAAGGGAGCCAACGGGCGCACCGTGGCGAGCGCGGCGCGGGAGCGCCTGGCTACCATCCAGAAGCAGATGCCTGAGGGCGTGACGCTTACCCCCGTCTACGACCGCTCGCACTTGGTGAACCAGGCGGTCGGCACCGTCCAGAAAAGTCTTGTTGAGGGCGGTATCTTCGTCCTAGCGGTTCTTCTCTTGCTACTGGGCAATGTGCGAGGCGCGGTGATTGTTGCACTAGCGATTCCTCTCTCGATGCTCTTTGCCTTCATCAACATGAACCGCTTTGGCATCTCTGGGAACCTGATGAGCCTGGGGGCAATCGACTTCGGGCTTATCGTCGATGGCGCAGTGGTGATGGTCGAGCACGCGGTTGCGGAGCTTGCCCATGCACGGCAGAAGCTCGGTAGAACCCTCACCCGTGACGAGGTTCGCTTCGAGGTAGGGAAGGCATCGCGGGACGTAGCCCAGCCGGTGGCGTTCGCGGTGACGATCATTACGGTTGTCTACCTGCCCATCCTGGCGCTGGAAGGCACAGAGGGCAAGATGTTCCACCCGATGGCCTTCACGGTGATCTTCGCCCTCATCGGTGCCCTGATCCTCACCATGACGCTCGTTCCTGCCCTCTGTTCGCTCCTGCTCTCCAGGGATACGCGAGAAGGCAAGAACCCTGTCATGGGCTTCTTTGCCAAGGTCTACCAGCCCGCTCTGGAGGGCGCACTGCGCCTGCGCGGGCTCGTGGTCGGGCTAGCCATCGGCTTGGTGGCTCTTTCCCTGATCCTCTTTTCTCGGCTGGGCAGTGAGTTTGTTCCCCAGCTCGACGAGGGAGATGCCGTTGTCCAGCCCGTACGGCTTCGCACCGTAGGCGAGAAAGAGACCATCCGCCTTGTGACGGCCATGGAGAAGCGCCTGAAGGAGTTTCCTGAGGTCATCACGGTCTTCTCCCGCTCGGGGACGCCGGAGGTCGCCACCGACCCGATGCCCATGAGCCTGACCGATAGCATTATCGCACTTAAACCCAAAAGTGAGTGGCGCAAGGGGCTTACCAAGGAGAAGTTAATTGCGGAGATGGAAGAAGCCCTCAAGGACGTTCCCGGCCAGGGCTACGGCTTCACCCAGCCGATCCAGATGCGCTTCTCAGAACTGGTGGCGGGCGTGAAAGCAGATGTGGGCATCAAGGTCTTTGGTGAGGATCTCGACACGCTCAAGAAGAACGCCGATGCAATCGCGTCGGTTTTGGGTAAGGTTCCCGGTTCGGCAGATGTGAGTGTGGAGCAGGTAGACGATGTGCCCGTGCTCCAGCTAACGGTGGATCGGGAAGCCGCGGCGCGGGTCGGAGTGAGTGCCGCGGAGGTTCAGGAGTGGATCGGGTCGGCGTTTACCGGTGAGCCGCTGGGCCAGGTCATTGAGGGCGATAAGCGCTTCGATCTCGTGGTTCGCTTGCCCCAGTCGGTGCGCGGTGACCCAGAAGCGGTAAAAAACCTCCCCATTGTCACGCCGTCTGGTGGCACAGTAACCCTAGGAAGCCTGGCAAGCTTTGAAACGGTCGGCCAGCCCGCGCAGATCAGCCGGGAGAGCGGGCGGCGGCGTGTCGTGGTGCAGTGTAACGTCCGAGGCGCGGACCTAGGCAGCTTCGTGCAAGCGGCGCAAACAGCTATCGAGAAGCAAGTCAAGCTTCCCTCGGGCTACTACCTGGAGTGGGGCGGTCAGTTCGAGAACCTCCAGCGGGCACGCGCAAGGCTAACCGTGGTCGTCCCTCTCGCACTGTCTTTAATCTTCCTGCTGCTCTTTCTCTCGTTTGGGAGCCTGAAGCAAGCCGCCCTGATCTTCACCGGAGTGCCGCTTGCTGTTACCGGTGGTGTACTCGGCCTCGTCGTGCGGTCTATGCCGTTCTCGATCTCGGCAGGTATTGGCTTTATCGCACTCTCGGGTGTCGCTGTCCTGAATGGTGTCGTGCTGGTCAGTGCGATTAACCGCCTACGGAGAGAGGGGCTGGATATACCAGAGGCCGTGCGTGAAGGAGCCAGGAGTCGTCTGCGTCCGGTGCTGATGACCGCGCTGGTGGCGTCGCTGGGCTTCGTACCCATGGCGCTCAATATGGGAATCGGGGCGGAGGTGCAGCGCCCACTCGCTACCGTCGTTATCGGGGGAATTGCTTCCAGCACGCTCCTCACTCTCCTCGTCCTACCAGTGCTCTATATCCTCTTCGAGAAGCAGCAGAGCGTCGATGTCGAAGTGTCCCCCGAGAAAGGAGACGTACTGTGAAAGAGATAAAAGCGATCATCCAGCCCTTCCGGTTGGAGCAAGTCCTTGCAGCTCTACATGAAATAGAGGGCTTGCCAGGCGTGACAATCTCCGAGGCGCGAGCTGCGAGCGTCACCCGAGGACACTACGAGCAAGTCGTCAAGTCTAAGCTAGAGATCATTGCACCCGACGAACTGGTAGAGACAATCGTTACTGCAATCCAATCGAGCGCTCACACGGGCAACCCCGGTGATGGTGGTATCTTCGTCATTCCGATTGAGAGGGCGGTGCGCATTCGTACTGGTGATCAGATCTTATGAACCAGACCCGTTACTACATTTCTGCGATGGACTGCCCTACCGAGGAGCAGATCATTCGTAATGGCCTCAAAAGCCACCCGGCAGTCGAGCGGCTGGACTTCGACCTCATCAATCGGGTGCTCACGGTCACCAATATCGAAGGCAGCGACCCAGCCACCGTCGAGGCTGCGCTTACCAAACTTGGCATGCCTCCTCAGATCGCAGACAGCCACGAGAGCGTCCAGAAGGCGCAGGAAGAGACCAGTAAAGGCCACAAGCTCAAGTGGGTCTGGTTGGGACTCTCCGGGGCGCTGGCGGGCGGCGCGGAGCTGACAGCCTGGCTCACGGGCAACGAGAAAAGCGTTGTGGTTATCGGGATGGTGCTCGTCTCGCTAGCGCTTGGTGGACGCGATACGTTCCGTAAAGCCTTCACTTCCCTCAAGACCCTGACCCTCAATATTAACTTCCTCATGGCACTGGCGGTCGTCGGGGCGATGGTGGTTGGGCAGTGGCCGGAAGCCGCGATGGTGACGTTTCTCTTTGGCGTGGCCGAGCTGATCGAGTCCTACTCGCTGGAGAAAGCCCGTGGCGCGATCTCGGCGCTTATGCAGCTTGCTCCCGAGACTGCGAGCGTCTGGGACGTTCACGAGGGTGAGACTGAAGGCCACTGGCACGAGATGCCTGTTGGAGAGGTAGCTCTTAGTCAACGCATCCGGATTAAACCTGGTGAGCGTATTCCGTTGGATGGCAAGGTGATGGAGGGAGCCTCGGCGGTGAATCAGGCTCCCATCACCGGCGAGAGTCTTCCCGTCGAGAAGCAAGTAAACGATGCTGTCTTTGCGGGGACGATCAACGGGCGCGGGCTTCTGGTTATCGAGGTCACAGCGGTCAAGGGCAACACGACGCTGGATCGCATCGCCAAGGCCGTTCGGGACGCCCAAAGCGAGAAAGCCCCTACCCAGCGCTTCGTGGACAAGTTCGCCTGTATCTACACACCTGCTGTGGTCGTGCTGGCACTCCTGGTGGCAGTTGCTCCTCCGCTTTTTGGCTATGGGACATGGAGCGTGTGGCTCTATAAGGCGCTTGTCATGCTGGTTATCGCTTGTCCCTGCGCCCTCGTGATCTCCACTCCCGTCACGGTCGTTTCGGCGCTGGCAGCAGCAGCGCGTCAGGGAATCTTGGTCAAGGGCGGCGGCTACCTGGAAGCAGGCAAGAACCTGAAGGTCATCGCGCTCGACAAGACCGGAACGCTCACGACGGGCAGACCGGTGGTAACGGACGTGATTCCCCTAGGCGATGGCTCTCCAGAATACCTGCTGCACCTCGCGGCAAGCCTCGATGCAGGAAGCGAGCATCCCGTTGCCTCCGCTATCGTGGCCTCCTGCGCTCTGGGCCACGACTGCAAGCCGCTCCCCGTCATGGAGTTTGAGGCGCTGGTAGGCCGGGGCGTCACGGGAACGCTGGAAGGACGGCGCTACTACGTGGGTAACCATCGCTTGACCGAGGAAAACAAGGTCTGCGGCCCGCACGTTGAGGAGGTGATGGCGCGGTTGGAGTCGGAGGGAAAGACACCCGTGATCCTGACCGATGACACGCAGGCGCTCGCGGTTCTGGGAGTCGCGGACACGCTCAGGGAAACGAGTATTGCTGCGGTCAAGGAGCTTCACGCTCTTGGTATTCGCACCGTGATGCTCACGGGCGACAACCAGCGCACCGCCGAAGCGATAGCCAAGGAAGCAGGCGTGGACGATCCCAAGGGAGACCTGCTGCCAGAGCACAAGCTCACGGCCATCGAGTCGCTGCTGAAGGAGTTTGGGCCGGAGAGTATCGGGATGGTGGGCGATGGGATCAATGACGCGCCCGCACTGGCGAAAGCGTCGGTGGGCTTCGCGATGGGCGCTGCGGGCACGGATACGGCAATAGAGACCGCCGATGTTGCCCTGATGGAAGATGATCTAAGGAAGCTCCCGGCATTCGTGCGGCTCTCCCGAAAGACCGGGCAGGTACTCGTGCAGAACATCAGCTTGGCGCTCGGGATAAAGGTAGTGTTCTTCGCCCTGGCTCTAGCGGGGACAGCGACGCTCTGGATGGCAGTCTTCGCTGACATGGGTGCGAGCTTGCTCGTGGTGGCTAATGGCCTAAGGATGCTACGTCGCCCTACGAGGTAGACTCCAAATACGAGACCTTTGCGAGTTAGGTATTAGACAAGTAGACAAAAATACGCAAAAACGTTCGTTTTCATGGTACGTCAGATTTTCCAAGAGACGACTCACACTCCCACCGACAGGATCAGCAAAAAGTGTTCACGAAACTAGTATACTAAATCAAAGTACCAAGAGCCTCAAAAAAAGTGAGTATCGTGGTACAAATGACTTACCAGAACCCAAAGGACACTTCCGACCATGCTAATTGGCTACGCTCGCGTCTCGACCACCGACCAGAACCTCGATCTCCAGCTGGACGCGCTCAAGGCCGCGGGTTGCGAGAAAGTCTTCACGGACACGGCAAGCGGCGGAAAAGCCGAGCGCCCTGGTCTTACCGCCGCTCTGGAGCTCTGCCGCAAGAAAGACACACTCGTGGTCTGGAAGCTGGATCGGCTCGGGCGCTCCCTGCCGCACTTGGTCGAGACGGTGCGCGATCTGGAAAGCAAGGGCATAGGCTTCAAGAGCCTCCAGGAGAGCATCGACACCACGACCAGTGGCGGCAAGCTGATCTTTCATATTTTCGCATCTCTGGCCGAGTTTGAGCGTGACATTATCAAAGAGCGAACGAATGCGGGGCTAGCGGCAGCTCGTGCTCGTGGGCGCACTGGTGGCCGTCCCAAGGGGATCATGGACACCAATAAACAGAAGGCGGCACTGGCGCTCAAGAACGACACGAGCCGCTCTGTGGCTGAGATATGCAAGATTCTGGGGGTCTGTCGCAACACCTATTACAAGTACATTCGTACTGAGGAAGAAGTAGCTCAGAAAACAGAGGCTCGCAGTGGAAAGAGCATAGTTAAGCGTAAAGCGCCTGTGGGGAGGGCGGCGGCTGAGCTACCGCCAACTCCCAAGAAGGCTGCTTCATCAGAGAGCTATCACTGATCGATCTTATCGTAGTTAAGCACTGGGCTTAAATTCAGCCTTGATGGTTTTTTCCAAAGTGTTGCCTACGAATCGGCATGCTCCAGAAATGTTCAGCCTGCCTTTATGGTCTCTTGAGAAACTACCTGGCATAATAATTTTCTCTCCAAGCACCGTCCAGAACATTTCATAGTCATTTTCTTTTAGAAAGTGTAAAAGAGCTTCTCGTCGTATTAATAAAGTACTAGGTCCAGATTTTCTAATAGAAGGATCATATGCTACAAGTGTTTTATCCTGTGCGAAAAATTTACCTTCTTGACCACACCAAGAAAGTTGCATCCTGTCAGCGAGTCCTTTTGAGGGTAGAGTGATAGTATATCCCGAGGCAATAGAACAGTCGTAATCGTTTCCCTCAGCCGTGTATTCTATGGTGGTAATACTAACTTGACCAGGTGCACCGTGACTGACATCATGCCATTCTTGTATGCCATAGTACTCATTACTATGGTAAAGATACGCAGGTGACCAGTGAAATTCTCCAAGAAAGACATCGTGGAGTGATTTTACCTCTGGCATCCACCTCCCCATAAAATCTTGGTCGCAAGCCCACGTAAAAAAAGACTCAGCTTCATCCTTTTTTACCACATAGGCTCTTGTCATGTACCAAAGTTGACGACGGGCGACTTCATTTGGGTCTTCTTCAGGTGGAACAGGCTCCTGCCATTTTAGGAATGTATCCATCACAATCCACTGGGTTCCGTCATTTGGATCAACTACATTGATGAGTGCATCAACATCTGGCAGGTCACTACTTTTCTGGAGCCACTCTAAATCAGCTGAGGTTTTATCCCATGCATCGTACCGAACAGCAGCCCACCAAGGTAACTTATCCTGCTGCTCGGAACTTGAAGCCTTTGTTTCGGCAAGAAGACATGATGGATCAATGTCACGTCGGCTCATCTGCCATGGGCCGATATAATCGCTATCCTCATTCCCAAAGCGACGATGTATTTGAAGATTGTCGGCTGCGTAGGCAAGAAATTCATGCCAAGCAAGCCACTGATATTTTTTCCCAATCCTTTCAGGTTTATGAGAAGATCGATCTGATCGGCTTATATTGAGATAACCATCGAAATCAGCAAAAAGATCTGGTGTCCAGCCGAGGTCATATACCCGCTTTAAAACCCAGCGTTGCGCGTTTTTTAAATCAAAAAGATCTTCTTGCTCTTGTTGAGGCCAGAAAGGCATCGTACCAAGAGACTCATAGAGGCTCAATTTTTCTTTATCCAGCGAACTAAAAAACATAGACTTAGCCAAAGTGATTTCATCATCCTCAGTGATATATTCTTCGTCGCTTGCTTGCTTTTCCTGGTCTGATAACTGAGATACAGTATCGTTGTCTTCTGTGTCTATGTAGACAATCTCTATTTGTGCTCGTATTGTAGTTAGAATTGACTGGGATTGAACTTTTTCTAATTCGTGAAACAACTGTAGTTGTTCTTCCGTGAGAACTGCTTCAAAGGCAGATTTTCGCTCTTGCCAGGTTGGTATGCGTGGAGAACTCAACGATGAAGGGCTCCAAAAGAATGCATCAGAATTAGTACCAATGATGTATCGTGCAAAGTCTTCAAATCCCATCACTGAGTAATAGAGTGCTCTACTTGCTAGGCTTCTGGAAGATCGCACATCGCTTGATTGGTATTTATTGAGACTCTTTATTTCTTCTTCGGTGGGAAATGTCTCAGGCCAATTACTACAGTACGGCGGACGGATTTTTGATACATCTATTTCATCGATTTCTCCATCAAGGTGAATGCCAGTTTCCACAACACCCCGTGCATAATCTCGAATAAGCAGATGTGGTATCGGTTTTCCATCCGCAAATATCCACTGATAAACATTCTTCGTTAGAGATGCTACCTCTGGTGCATCTGTACTTCGTAGGACACAGCCGTACGCAACAGCATAAAGACGTTCCGTAATATAAAGATCATTCACATTATGGAAGCGCTCCATAAGCAAATTTAGTATATGGATTCGGTGAGTCAGTAAGGATACTAATGCTTTGGTTGCTCGATCTCTTACAAATCTGTTTGAAGATGTCAAGAACCAGGTAAGTGCTGTACTCGCAAGCAGTAATGCTTCATCACTAATATGGCTTTTGTCCTCTATTTCCCAAGACCATTCAATCAATCGGTCTACAACTCCATGTTCGCCATACTGATTGTGAAGAAAAATAGACCACAAAGCATCTCTTTCTGCGAGCGTAAAGCCATGTAAATACTCATGCAATTTGTTAGCATTATAGGGATGGTTTGGTGTGGCAGCTAAGGTAAGGAATGCATTGAACAGTTCACTTTGCCCTTCTTCTGATTCTAGAACATGTGTATTGATATATTCTAAAGTTGTTTCCGAGAAAGCGGTCAAAGAACGCCAAATTAGACTTTGAACAAAACTCGATCTTACGGACTCGTAACTTGCTATGCGGGGGACTATTTCGGCTAGCTCTTTGCCGGTCCGTTCTGGTAACTGGATAGAGAGTGCATCCAAAATTCCTTTATTTTGGTAGCTTGTGTATTCATTATCGAGTAGTTTGCCGAGTGGCGTTTCAGGATTAAATGCACTTCCTATTGATCTCTTACTATATCTGTTAATTGCGTCTGAAAAGCCTGGTATATAAGAAGCTAATTGTCTCAACAGGGACAGTCCTCTCTGAAACTTACGCCATTTATAAGGGATTAATATGTAGCGGTCGAGATAGTTTTTCACAATAAGATGGTCGGCAAATCGCTCGTAAGTGAGCCGGATTACCTCCGCATATTCGTACTCACCAGTTTTTTCATTTTTTCCAACGTATGTATAATCTTCTGCCAGAAGTCCTTCGGAGATGAGATGTCGAAAAAGAGATTGCTGATAGCCACCTGTTGTCTTCAAAACTTTTCCAACTACCTCTATAGCCGAATTTCTGGGAAGCATTTGGGTTCCTGCATCAGACATCGCTTCCGCAATATGATTTAGTGCCGTTTGCACGATATTTAGTTTCTCATCATAGTCTAGGAAATCCTCATTTGCAAGCTTTTTGTTTACTGTAGCAAGAAGGGTGTCAAACACTGCTGTAACACCGTGAAAACCTCTTGGTATTTCTGTTAAGCCACTACCCTTTAATCCTTTACAAAAGAGTTTCAAAAAAAGTGGATTTTGGAACTCAGGGTTCAGGAGGGGAATTGCAGGTCGAACAATTCCATAGGCATCAAAAAATGTTTTGGTCGCTTCGTATTCATGTTCTGCAAAACCTGTATGTTTCTCACGGATGATATTCTCTTCTGTAAGATGTGTTGGGACTATAACGGGCTCGTATGAGGTTCTAACACTAACAGCGACGCTAATCCATGGGTATTCTCGGGTGAGTGTGAGGAAACCTGGTAAGTGATTCTTCCAGATACGTCTTCCTTCTCCTTCGTTGAGGGCATCGATCAGCAGAAGTGCCTTCTCACCCGAGGCTTGCCCTGATGAATTAAGTGCACCTAAAAACTCTTCAGGCGAGCAGGTAAGTTTGAGCAACCCGAGCAACTGCGGCCATGGATCTCCATATGATAAGTGTTGCCCCAAAAGAAGTACCGTTGGTGCTCCACGGGCAATCCGGTGTTTAGAAATATCGCAAAAAAGATGTGTCTTTCCGGTACCTGCATCTCCAAGCAGAAGTAGAGCAGGTACATTAGCAAGTTGAGATTCTGTGCTTGCCGCTAGATGTATCAGCGTATAAAGTGATCTTCTAAGTTCGTCGGCGGAGTAACGCTCGCGTGCTAAATCTTCACGTTGCGTATTTGGCTCGATGGCTCGCCCTGGTTCAAATTTCTTCTTATCTACTATTCGCCTGAGAGCAGATTGGTACTGATATGCAGCAGCTTCTGCCTCAGTAGATAAATTTTCAATATCTTTAAATGGGATATGTGCAAGTTCACCGGGCTCAATTGCCTCAAGCAAACCTAGTAGGCGTGCCATAGGCGCACGGAGTGCTTCGTATTCAGTAGGTACGACTTCAGTAATATATATCCCCGTGGTATCTTGATAAGAACGGCGGATATTTCCATAGAGTGATTTCAGTCTGATAAAAAATGATTTTGTTCTTCCTAAGCCATCAAAAAGCTGAGTCACCGGTAGGTCGACATTCAATTCTGGAGTATATCGCTCGCCAGCATTTGCAATCGCTTCATTCAACCGCTTCTCGAACCATGAGATGCTAAGAACCTCTTGATTAAACCAAAATAAATAACGTCCCTTGTGCTGCTCACTGCTCAAGCGCAGGAAAATTTCGTGCTCTCCCCAATAATCAAAAGAAACGGTTTTTCCTTTGGCAGTAGCCCAGCCTTGCCATTCTGTAACCTTCTCGTTCCAACGATCCATAAACCATCGCTTTTGCTTGCCATTCTTATCAGTGATACGTGGGTCTGCGCGATCAATAGGAAGACAAACGATGTAGCGAGTTAAATTTGGATGCTTATCCAGTGCTGCTCTCACTGACTCATCAAGCTGATTCCATTGAGGAACGCCGGGGCTCTCAGTGAAAAACTTTGCCTGCCAAGCCACCTCCTCTCCAGAGGGGGATACCCAGTAGCACTCAATCCCCGCATCAGGAGTTCCTTTGCGGATAAAACGTGCGCTGCTTCCAAAGGGTGCTTCACATGCGGCGAGTTGACAGCAAATCTCCTCGAAAGCTGTTTGTTGTGACCCGTCCCAAGGACGAAGACTATTCCAGTTGATGCTCATAAATTTTTGTTCTAGGGTTTACAAAGAGTACTATAACTGGGCTTTCTATGCCCACTCCGCGGCGATCACTTCCGCCTGCTGGATCACGGTGTCGACCGCCTTCTCCTGCTTGTCGGGCGGGTAGCCGTACTTACGAAGAACCCGCTTCACCATCGCTCTTAGCTTAGCCCGAGCAGTCTCTTTCACCGTCCAGTCCACGCTCACGTTCTCACGAACCGACTTCACCAGGTCACGGGCTATGATCTTGAGAATGTCGTCACCCAGCACCTTTACAGCACTGTCGTTGACCTCCAGCGCGTCGTAGAAGGCCACTTCGTCCTCAGTAAGCCCCAGCTCCTCACCACGGCTCTTGGCCGCTCGCATCTCCTTGGCGAGGTCTATCAGCTCCTGGATCACCTGCGCCGTCTCAATGCCTCGGTTCTGGTACTTCCGGATTGCCGCCTCTAGCAGTTCGGAGAACTGCTTTGACTGAACCACGTTGCCCCGAGCTCGGCTCTTTATCTCGCCCTCCAGCAGCTTCCTGAGGGCCTCGACCGCCAGGTTCTTGTAGGGCAGCCCCTGCACCTCAGCCAGGAACTCGTCGGAGAGGATCGAGACATCGGGCTTCTGGAGACCTGCTGCCGAGAAGATGTCCACCACCTCGTCAGAGATCACGGAGCGCGACACGATCTGCCGCACTGCGTGGTTTATCTCCTCGCTAGTGGGCTTGGCTGTACCCTCGGCATCTTCGTCGGCTTTCTTCCAGAGAGCCGCTCGCACAGCTTGGAAGAAAGCCACGTCATCGCGCACCCGAATAGTGAAGTCATGGGCGACGGCCAGCGCGAAGGCACGGCTCACGGCCAGGGCGTTCTCCATGAAGCGCTCGCGCAGACCCGGCTCCTCATGGTCACGAGCTAGCAGGTGCTCCTGACCTTGGGGAAGTACAGAAAGGCGCTCGCTTGGTGTCCCCGTGGAGAACTTGCGCCAGTCGAAGCCGTGGAAGATGTCCGCGCAGACCTCTAGCTTTTCCATCAGGAGCGCCACCGCCTCGGCTTGGTCAAGAACCCCCTCGCCCTTACCACCGCTACGGGTGTACTCGGCCATGGCGCTTTTGAGCTCGTCGGCGATGCCGATGTAGTCCACGATCAGGCCGCCGGGCTTGTCTTTGAAAACACGGTTCACGCGGGCGATGGCCTGCATGAGGCTATGCCCCTTCATGGGTTTGTCTACGTAGAGGGTGTGCAGACACGGCGCGTCAAAGCCGGTGAGCCACATATCGCGCACGATCACGAGCTTGAGCGGGTCGCTAGGGTCTTTGAGCCGCTGGGCCAAGGCGTCGCGCTCGGCCTTGTTGCGGATATGTCCCTGCCAGTCGAGTGGGTCGGAGGCAGAGCCGGTCATCACGATCTTGATCGCGCCGGTCTTGTCATCGTCTGTATGCCACTCGGGGCGCAGCTTTACGATCTCGTCGTAAAGAGCCACGGCGATTCGGCGGCTCATGGCCACGATCATGCCCTTGCCCTCGATGGCCTCGCGCCGCTTCTCAAAGTGCGTCACTAGGTCTGCCGCAACCAGCTCCAGCCGCTTGGGTGTGCCCACCATTGCCTCCAGCTGTGCCCACTTGCGCTTGGCGGCTTCCTTCTGGGTGGCCTCTGCCTTTTCGGTGACTTCCTCGAAATCGGGGTCGATCTTGGGGCGCTCGGCTTCGCTCAGGGCGAGCTTGGCAAGCCGTCCTTCGTAGTAGATAGGTACGGTGGCTCCATCTTGGACGGCGCGCTGGATGTCGTAGACGGAGATGTACTCCCCAAAGATTCCCTTGGTTGAGCGGTCGGACTGCTCGATGGGCGTTCCGGTGAACCCGATAAAAGTTGCCTGAGGGAGCGCGTCGCGCAGGTGCCTTGCGAAGCCGTCGATGAAGTCGTACTGGCTGCGGTGGGCTTCGTCGGCGATAACCACGACATTGCGCCGGTCGGTGAGCAGTGGGAAGTCGGTGCCCTTCTCGTCTACGCTGAACTTCTGAATCGTGGTGAAGACGATCCCGCCCTGGGCGACCTTGAGCAGCCCCTGCAAGCTATCGCGGCTCTCAGCCTGGCCGGGTGTTTGGCGCAGAAGATCCGCACAGGAGGAGAACGTCCCGAAGAGCTGGTCGTCGAGGTCGTTTCGGTCGGTGAGCACCACGAGCGTGGGGTTCGCCATGGCGGGGTGCTGAGCTATCTTGGCGGCGAAGAAGGCCATGGTCAGGCTCTTGCCCGATCCTTGGGTGTGCCAGACAACGCCACCGCGCCTGTCTCCCCCCTGCCCTGATGCCTTCACCGTCTCGGCAACAGCAGTACGAACGGCGTGGAACTGGTGGTAGCCTGCGATCTTCTTGATGGTCTTCTCCCCGTCGCCCTCGTAGACGGTGAAGGAGTAGATGAGATCCAGCAGGCGCTCTTTTTCGAAAGCGCCCTTGAGCAGCACTTCTAGCTGGCTAAGGCTGGCTGGTGCCAGCTCCTCGCCCTCGATGGTGCGCCATGGCAAGAAGCGCTCCTTGTCCGAGGTGAGCGAGCCGATACGGGCGCTGGTGCCGTCTGAGATGACCAAGAGGCTGTTGGTGAGAAACAGGGAGGGAATCTGCAGCTTGTAGGTCTGGAGCTGGTCAAAGGCTTTCCAGATCGTGGCGTCCTGATCTGCTGGGTTCTTGAGCTCGATAACCGCGATAGGGAGTCCGTTGATAAAGAGCACTACGTCGGGGCGGCGCTCTTTCTTCTCCTTGACGGTGTACTGGTTGATAGCCAGAAACTCATTGGCTGCTGGATTCTCGAAGTCTACGACCTTGACTCGCGCACCGCGGATCGTGCCGTCCTTTTGGGAGTATTCCACTTCCACGCCGCTGACGAGCATCTTGTGGAAGACTCGGTTGTTGACAATGAGCGACTGGCTAACAGGGGCGAGGAGCTTCTTGCGGGCATCTACGAGCGCTGCGGGAGGGATTCCAGGGTTTAGCTCTCGGAGCTTGTCGTCAAGGCGGTCGGTGAGGACGACTTGTTGGTAGCTCTCGCGCTCCTGCGCCTCGCCGTCTGGGGCGATGTCGGGGCCGTGGAGTATGATGTAGCCCAGAGCATCGAGCCACTCTAAGGCAGCCTCTTCAACAACGGACTCAGTAAAGAATGCCAATTTGTGTGTGTCCTCAGTTCGAGCGAGCATACGCCCATTATTTCAAAAATGGGCCACGGCGTATAGGTTAAGAATACCCTACCCCTTTCCTGCTTTTTACTCCGTTGATCCCAACAGAACCGGCAATTTCTCTGCCAGACTTTGTGAAAAGGGGTACAATCGGGGCGTGGAATTGATGACGATTGGGTATGAGGGCTTGAGCCTGGAGGAGTTTTTCGGGCTCCTGCGCGAAGGCCGCGTGGAGCGGATTGTAGATGTGCGGCAGATGCCTCTCTCTCGAAAGAAGGGTTTCTCGAAGAACTCGCTCCGCGAAGCAGCTTGTGCGCGTGGCTTTGAGTATATTCATCTCTCCGCGTTTGGCTGCCCCAAGTCCATTCGGGACACTTACAAAGCGGATGGTGACTGGGCCCGCTACACGCGTTCATTTCTTGCCTATCTGGTGACTCAGCAGGAGCCTCTGCAGCACCTTGCCCAAATTGCGAGTAGTAAGCGCTGTTGCTTGCTTTGCTTTGAAGCCGATCCTGATACCTGCCACCGGCTCTTTGTTGCCGAGCACGCAGCTCGCAGTTCTGGTGGGCGGCTTCGTGTGCATCACTTGGGGGCTGCTTTTACAGCTCCAGCACTAGCGGCGTAGCTACGGGAGCTACTTGCTGCCGAGGTGGATAGACGACACTGACAGTTGGCAAATAATCCCCAATAGGGAATCGCTGGATTCGGTGCTCTAAATTATCTCCGTGGTCTCGGATGCAATCCTCTCCCCATCAGGCTGTAGTCAGTAACGAGATGTGTACAAATCTTCTACTCTATTTTCTCTATAATGAGGTTTCGCGGGTTGCGTAATTTGAAGCCTGCTGTCTCACGGCTGAGTTCCCCCTCAACGGAGAGTATAGCCGTTTGTCTATGCGCCTCTATTGCAAGTTCGTAATCTTGGCCCCAAAGTTCGACAGTGACGCGGCGAAGATATCCTTCCACAACCCCATCAATAGTTACCTGTCCAACAGCTGTAGCGTCAGGACGATGTAGCTTTATGACAGGACCGCGTAGTTCGAACGACTCATGAACCGCTCTCTCACGCAGAACACGGGCAACCTCACGGAGAATAGGAAGGTGATCCGAAGGGAAATGAATGAAACTCGGTGTTTGAGTAGGCACTTTACGAGTTGGTGACCATGAAAGACTGATAGAGATATCACGATCATAGTTGTCCAGTGTCAATCCTGCCACTGCATCGCACAGGTTGGCACTTACGCCAGCCTCAGTGGCCCTGAGAAAGCTTTCAACTGATCGAGTAGTCAGGGTCTCTGTCAAGGCATTGTGGGTTTCCATGAGCGCCCGTGCAAGGGTCCGAGTAACACGACGCTCAAAAGGATCTGCGGAATCGGCGACCTCTACCGAAAGATCAGGAAAAAGCTCTTGTTGTCCACTGTCGAGTTGTGGGGCAACCTCAGATTGCATCGTAAGAATAAAGCTTCCCCGCTCTGTCTGTCCCATGCGAACCCGTTTGATATACTCAACTGCCTCAGTTGGCTTGCGCCCCGTGTGAATGGTGCGCCTGCGGACTGTAGAGCATGCAGCAGCCATCATCATATCTCGAGCGTGACCAATTAGATGCGCTGCTTCTTCTAGAGGTATTGCACCATCTTCAAGGTCGTCACCAGAGAGGCGAATTCGGATCACGTCTTTAGTCGCTTCATCTATGTCTCTAAGAACTTGCTCCTGTGAGCGCCGCTCTACTCTAGCCAAGACTGCCAAAATGTCAGCAACACCCTCAGCATAATCGTCTAGCGTACTCGAGTGAGGTAGCACAAGTTTTGATTGATCATCGGGTCCCTGCCAGACAGTTCCCGTGTCAAAATAGCGACTTATATATTTCCAGTTTCGTGACCCTAGATAGGCTGCGATTTGACTAGTTCCCACTGAAGAAAGCACTTCACGGTCGGTGATTGTAACTTTCATGGGCGCTGACCTTGGTTTAGACGTCCCATCAGGTAGCTCAATGAAGCCACATCGAAAATCTGAGCGCGTGGTAGGTAGACTGTCTGGGCAGTCGTATTGGTGCTCGCGGGTTCCCCTTCTAAAGATTTCCAGTACGCACAATGTCGCATGATTAGCTCATCCTCGGTTTGTGACACCCAGGCTCCTTGGTCTCTTGGGACAGTGACAACAACCAGGATACGAGGGTGGAGAGTTCTGTTGCTCCGTAGCCTCTGGTAAGTATCAATGTCGAGCGAGTAGACCAAAGCATTATTCTGAAACTTAAAGTCGCTATCACACTTAACTTGCAGCGTGAGTTTTGGAAGTGCATCATGTAAGTGTTCATCTATGGCCGATATTTCAAGGTCAATTTTGCAGAAGTCCATCTCCGGTTTGGTCACCTGAAACCCCGCCGCCGCCGCGACCGCGCGGAGGTACGCATAGCTGAACTGTTCCTGCCACTGGTTTTGCATCAGGCTTAAATTCACAACGGGACTCCCGTTTCCCTCCCCAAGGCGGAATGCCCCTAGGAATGGACTATGTTAAAGCCTCTCTTCTAGGTGTGGCGAAAGAGGTGTCTTCAGCCCTATAATCCCACTGGAGGCTCGGCCTTGGACTTAAGTCCTGTGTGCGTTGCCTCCTTCCGTTTTTGTAGCTACCTTCTCAGGCGCTCTCCGCTCCCGATGCAAACTCCGCGATCATGTCCTCAGGAAGTCTAATCTCCCCAGAGATGAGCTTAGGGAGTAGGCCATCACGGAGTTCGTGGAGCTGCTTTGCCTCCAGATTGTTCTGGATAATCTGATCTATGATTGGAGCAATCATCCCATCCGCCGCTTTCACTACCGCCGATTCTGGGACAATAACCTTTGCGTCCGCCAAGTGGTGTCGTTGAATATGCCCCATTGTAGTTGCTTTTGAGGCAGCAATACTTTGGAACTCTGGCAGATGGTATTGCACCCAGCTCAGATAAAACCATTTTGGAAACTCGGCTGACGTTACTTTGAACAGGTGCTGATTCAAAGCTCCCTGTCCCCCACACCAAACGGCGACTTCAAGACTGCCTGACCAAGAGAAAAGCACATCGCCATCTTGAACAACATAGGCGCTAGGTACATCACAGTTGGCCTTATCGCTACCCTCACTATCTCCCTTCCTGAGCTGGGCAATCTTAATCACAGGAAGATCGGTGGTGTCTTCACGCGGTGGGTATTTTTGGAGCGCAAGCCCATTGAGAAACTCCGCGATTTTATCGAGGGAGCGCACCTCCCATCCTTTCGGAATCATCCCCAGCTCAGACTCCACGAACTCCGAGGGAAACAGCGCCGCCATCTCTGCGTCCATCCCCTCGGGCTGGCGGCTTTCGGCTTTGGCGTGAACGGGATCGAAGTCCACGAACCAAGAGCGGAAGAGAGTGCGGGCCATCTCCTCCAGCGTCTCGTTCATCTGACGGTTGAGTGTAACCTTCCCCTCAATTGCTTCCAGTAGCTCAACGATTTGCCTATTTGCCTCCGTTAGAGGCGGCACGGGATAGCTGAGGAAATCACCACGACTGAGTGCCACTACCGCACTGCCCGTCGCATGGCCAGCACAATAGCTCCGGTACTGTGGTGTGCGGAGAATCCAGTAAATGTAGCTCACTGTCTCCTTATCCGCATCACTGAACTCGAGTTTTACGGTGTCTTGAGTTAGACGACCGGATGGAACCGTGACCGGTACACGTGCCACCGATCCGATCATCTCTCCGTCTTTCGTTGCTCCTTTGAGCGATACAAAGAGATCGCCAGGGGTGAGCATGAGTTTCGGCGGACAGTCTCCTCCGTAGGTCTTGTAGTCAGATTCCCTAAACCCACCTCCGGGCTGAATTGAGCCGAGCCCTAGTAAGGCAGGGCCTGGCTTTCCTACCAACATTCCTTTGTACGTTGTTCCACGCTGAAGGGTAACGTAGTCGCCGATCGTAGTCTTATTACTCATGATCGACATCCTTTGTGTTTGCGGGCGTGACTAGCGGAATATGAAATTTGTGACATAATTAATTCTGTAATACTTGACGTAGCTTTTGAGCGAAATCGAGTCCGAGCCTTGACTGGGTCGCCTCTGGGCGGCCCTTTCTTGCTTATTCTGCCTCCTCATTGGACTCCCGGTCTTCACTGTCGCTGTCCCACAAATCCCGGTATGCATGGATATAGGAGACTGTTGCCTCGGGATCGAGGGGGAAATAGTACCGACACAGACGCTTGTAGAGCACCAGCATTTTGGCGTCATAGCAGAAGTCCAACAGATGATCCAAGGTGTATTCGATCTGGTGTCGGTCGCGGCACTCGTCACGGATGAGCGTGTTTACTGTGTCAGTGTAGAGAGGAAGGGCTTGGCGAGCCAGAGCTTGGAAGCTTTCTGCATACCCTCGAAAGACTTCTAGTTCTTCTGATGAAGGGGCGTGTGCTTGGCTCACCGGTCACTTCCCAGGAAGATCACATGTATAGAAAAGAGCCGTTTCCTTTGCATGTTTGAGCCGACGTGTAAAGGAAAAGCCGGATTACTTTGCATATCCCATCCTCCGCAGGTTCTCTTGAATCGTCGCCTCCAGCTGATCTGACTTGGCAAACTGCTCCGTGAGCTTGCCTGCCAGCCGTTGCATCTTCGCATCGAAGGGCTCGGCGTTCTCGTCCACTTCCTCCTCTGCCGCACCGACATAGCGCCCCGGAGTCAGCACAAAGCCCTGCTTCTCCATCTCCTCGATGGTCGCGCTGAAGCAGAATCCCGGCTCGTTATTGTAGTCTTCGCTGTCCTCCTGCCAAGCGTGGTAGGTCTTAGCGATCTTCTCGATGTCCGCATCATCCAGCGTCTTGAGCGTTCGATTCTCCATCCGCCCCAGCTTGCGAGCATCAACGAAGAGCGTCTCTCTGGGGAACTTCTTCTTGCGGCTCAGAAACCACAGACACACAGGGATCTGGGTCGTGAAGAAGAGCTGACCAGGGAGCGCGACAATGCAGTCCACCAAGTCGGCCTCGATCAGTGCTTTGCGAATCTCCCCCTCCCCTCCTGAGTTGCTGGACATGGAGCCATTCGCTAGAACGAAACCTGCCTTCCCCTTGGGCGAGAGGTGCGCCACCATGTGTTGAATCCAGGCATAGTTCGCATTCCCGGTCGGCGGGATGCCATACTTCCAGCGCTTATCATCCTTGAGATGCTCCCCACCCCAGTCGGAGATATTGAAGGGCGGATTGGCGAGAATAAAGTCCGCCTTGAGATCGGGGTGCAGGTCCTGGTGGAACGTGTCGGCATGGGTTGGCCCCAGGTTGTTCTCGATGTGCCGGATCGCCAGGTTCATCTTGGCAAGCTTCCAGGTGGTTGCGTTCATCTCCTGACCGTAGACCGAGATGTCGCCCAGCTTCCCGCCGTGGCTCTCCAGGAACTTCTCGCTCTGCACAAACATTCCGCCTGAGCCGCAACAAGGGTCGTAGATGCGCCCCTTGAAGGGCTGGAGCATCTCCACCAGCAGGCGCACGACAGGAGCAGGCGTGTAGAACTCACCACCACGCTTACCTTCAGCCGAGGCAAAGCGCCCGAGGAAATACTCGTAGGCCCACCCGATCAGGTCACCGCGCTTGCCCTTGCCCTCGGCGTCGTCCTGGCCGATGTTGCCGATCAGGTCCACCATCTCCCCAAGACGGCGCTTGTCTAGCGCGGGCCGGGCGTAGTCCTTGGGGAGCACTCCCGTAAGGCTTGGGTTCTCACGCTCCAGAGCCACCATCGCCCCGTCGATCACTTCCCCGATTTCAGGTAGTCGTGCTTTGCTGGCAATGAAGCTCCAGCGCGCCTCCTGCGGCACCCAGAAGATCCCCTCAGAGCTGTACTCGTCGCGCTCCTCGGCGACGTAGGAGCGGCTGGCCTCGTCCTTCACATACAGATCGCTCTCCGGGTTGGCAGCTTCTGCCAGCAGCACCGCGTGGCGGCGCTCGAACGCCTCGGAGGTGTGGCGTAGAAAGACCAGCCCCAGCACGACATGCTTGTACTCAGCGGCGTCCATGCTCCCGCGCAGCTTGTCCGCCGCGAGCCAGAGCACGGTCTCCAGCGAGGGGGCAGAGCGCTCCTTGTTGCCGTATTTTCGAGGCGTCCAGGCTTGCACCTCAGCCTCAGAGAGCATCTTCTTGCCATCGACAAGGTACTCCACCAGCTCCTTGCCCTTGATGGCGTTGTAGAGGGCAGCCGGGGTAACGTCTTTCATCTCGGCGGCTGCCTTGACGGTGATATAGGTGACAGGGTTATAGTCGCTCATGGGTTTTATGAATCTTGAATCTGTTTCAAGAATACCCCATCAGGTCAGCGGTCGTCAATAGGTCACGGAGTCGTTTTTCGACCCTCGGGCGCAGTGTTTTTTGGCAAGGGCTTCCGTGCGTACGGTGAACTCATCAGGCCGCAGGCGCTCTATGGGGGAACGTTGCGGCCATACAGGGAGAATATCGGCTGGCCGCAGCTCCATCGGGACACTCCCTAGTGAGGAACCAATGATCCAAGTAGGCAGGTTGTGGTGTATGTACTCAGGGTACATCAGGCGAGCACAGTCCTCAAAGTGAGCAGGCTCCGTTGCTTCTGGCGCAAAGATCAGCAAGGCGACAAAGGCATCACATCTCTCGCACTGTACCAGCCTGCACTCGATGGGCTCACTCTGCCTGGGCGGTGCTGGTGCTGACCAATTCCACTCAGAAGGGGGTACCGAGCCCGTTTGCTGCTCCAGTAGGTTCGTAATCTCTATTCCCAGCGGCTCGAAGATGCGGGCACGGACCACTGTCATGGGGTCTTCTGGATCGCCCGCCACCTCGCAGGAGATCTGACTTTGATCGGGTCCAAGACTTTGCACTAGGATTCTTCCCAGCTCCCCCAGCTCTTTGTGTCTGAAGACGTAGGCAAGTGCCCCTGGGAGCGTCTGCTTGCTCACGGTGATACCAGGCGGTAGCTGAAATGGGCTTTCGGCCCCATTTCTTGGTTTCTGTTTTGGTTGCATCACTCTTTCCCAGATAGCCGATCAGAACTCAAGGGCCAAGGCGGGCGGTGGCTTGGGTGTCGAGAGGGAAACCTGAGGTATAGGTTGCATCTGCATCTGCATCTCAGTCTCGTCCCTCGCCTCGTCAAAAGACAGGGTGAGTTGCTGCAAGCCCACAACCAGAGCTTTCCCCGAGCGGCGGGACTTGGGCTTGACGTGCGCAGTCCCGGCGTCGGATCGCTCCGCTTCGTGTGCTGCTGTGGCTTCATTTTCTGAGACCTCGCGGTAGCCCTTACCCAGCTTCTCTGCGATGAGCTTCTGTGTGGCTTTGCCCGCCGCCACTGGCCCCTCGAAGGTCTTGACCAACTCATGCCCCTCGGTGCCGATTCGGCCGTAGCGAACCTTCTGAATACTGCCCGCAACCTTCACACGCCAGAACTTGCTGGCATCGCCCTCGGTGCACAGGAAGATCCGCTCTGGACTAGGATTGGGATCAGGCGATGTTGCTTCTTTCTCTCTTGATGTGGCTTCTGGCACGGGATACTCTTCGACACTCGTCCAAGGAAAACCTCCGTTTGCACAGGGAGGATCATAGGCGGATGGCACTTAACCTTTATGGATCTCTATCGAGTCGGTGCTCGGCGAAGTGTAAGCCCTTTGGCTCTAGGTGTTCAAAGACCTGCTGGATCGTGAATGGCGTGTCCTTGAGGGCGTGACGGCTGCCGGGATTACTCGGTGAGAGGGTATCCCAGACAGTTCTAAGAGCATCTTCACGGGGTATCCCTAACTCTCTGAGAGCAGTCTCGTACTTCTGGGGATCGACAGCGTATATCGCTATCCGCTTGTAGGCTCCCACAAACACCTCATCGTTGTTGACGTGAGACCCATAGCCGAAGTTGATCTCGCCGTCGCAGAATAGGGTCTCTTCAAACCTTTCGATCAGGGGCTTAACAGTGGCCCATGTCTGGCCGTCGAGGTAGTAGACATCCACATGGAGAGGATCACTGGGGCGTTTCCGCAGCTTTTCTTCTACCGCCTTTGGCGTGCCCCTCTCCAGGACTAAGAAGCCTCTGCCCGAGACCTCTCCGGCAAGCCGGTAGAAGTCCCTCTTGAGATTCTCGGCGGAGACGTTCACCGTAAAGACCCAGTAGCCTTCCTGCGCGTGAAGAAGCGAGTAGCCCTCATGAACTCCCGAGAGGTCGGCGACTTTGACGCCTCGTACGAGCTGAAACGGTGTCTCATGCTTCTGTGACACAGTCCCGTTCCCCTGTGGTTGATGGTTACACCCCAGGAGGGGCATGGTCAGCAGAAGGGCAAATGGCGAGAGGAGGGATATTGTTCTAATTGGGAGCCTCGGTAGAGCCAGTATAGCACTTGGTGCCACTGGCCCTTTCTAGGCGACGTAAACATCCCTGTCTACGCGGCTTGTTTGAGGGGAGTGCCCTTCTGCCTGAGGAGCTGAGACACGAGTTGCTCACGATCCACGAGCGTGACTTTGTTGGCTCTTGCCAGCTCTACCGCCTGCTTGGTGAAGGTGCTATTGGTCACCACCATCGCCTCGGAGCATCTGTACTTGGCCTTCGCCGCGACCGCCTCTTGTACCGCCCGCACCCCGACGCTCTTCTTGTAGCGCTTGGCCTGAACCACGGTGCGAACTCTCCCCTTGACCAGAACCAGATCCGCGCCCCAGTCGCCGCGATAGGGCGTTACTTCGACAGCGTAGCCTTGGCGGGAGAAAATCGCCCCAAGGCACTCCTCGAAGGTCTTACCGTCCATCTGGTCGATGTCGTGGATTCCCGATGCCGCGAGGCGACGGCCTTTGAGGATGCCGGGAACGAGGGTGAGGAGCTTGACACCGGCAAGAAGCAAGAGCATCGGCCAGACTTGTTTGAGTACGGGCACAATTAGAGAGATAGGATCGAAAGCAACAGGAGTAGCTGGCATGATAGAAATCATCGGCGAGTCTCCCCGCCCTACTGAAGTCGCTCCTTTGTATTCTGGTAATACTGCGGGCTTCCCTCTATGCCGACGGCCTCCAGCCTATGTTTTGAGTGGATCGGCTTTTCTGGGTACGGCGGTCACCAAAAGTTCTAGACCAAGAGCATGGGCAATGGTAAGGATCGTCTCGATCTCTGCCAAGCGATATTTGCCTCCCTCCCATCTAGCGATTGCTGCCTGGTGACTGCCGATGCGCTCGGCAAGTTCGGTCTGGGTTATACCCTGCTGCTTACGAACAGCGATCAGTAGATCACCAAGCCAAGGGAAAGGAACAGGCTCAGGGGTAGAGATGAGTGGCGTAGGCATGACAATGAATGTTAGTTAGATCGGATTAGCTCCCCCCTTGACAGAGGGAGCTAATCCTAGTAGAACTCGCTACGAGCGTGTTTCCTTCCGGGTTCGCGCTCTTTTTTGTTGTGTTTTTTGCTCGGATGATAGTTGCATCCAGATACCGACGGCTATTGCTAGTGCAAAGGAAGGGTACATCGCTTCCATGTCAGATTGTTAATGAGCTTGTAGGTAAATAGTTACTTGGATAAAATCTGGATGATCGACCTTGCCTCATCCATCAGAAGTAATATAACATAGAAGTTATATTATGTCAATACTTTAAGCGCTTTTTTGCAATCTCATAGTAGATATGACTTGCTTCTATGCCGATGTAGCCTAACTGAAGATTTCTTGCTGCTAGTAAGGTAGTTCCAGAGCCAGAGAATGGGTCAACGATGATTCCACCCGGCTTTACAATCCGGAGGAGATCCTCCATAAGTGCGAGTGGCTTGCCCGTCATATGGAGCTTCACACCTGGCACCTCAACCCGATAGCGAAAGACTCCAGGAAGGCTTCCAACGTGCCGCTTTGGAGGGAGCCTACCTTTAGCCCCCCAGACGATGTACTCGGCTTGCGCTGCAAACCTTCCTCTCTGCGGCCTACAAGCTTCGGTCTTGTCCCAGACCGCGACGCCAAGCCAGCGCCACCCCGCCCATTGCAGGAGTGTAGTCATGAGGGGTAGTTGACGCCAATCTATGAAGATCACGATGGGCGCTCCGTCTTTGGCGACCCGCTTACACTCCTTGAGCCAGCGGTATGTCCACTGCGCCCATGCGTTCTGATCCATGCTCTCGCTTTCAAAGTCCGGCCAAGTCGTTTTCTGGCGGGTCTGAACGTACTTGACTGAGGCAGGTCGTGCTCTTTCGCTTGCAGTGAGCCCTCCTGAGCAGTAAGGCGGGTCGGTCACAATGGCATCGAAGCTGGCGCTCTCAAGGGTGGCAAGCAGCTCTAGAGCATCTTCATGGTAGAGGATGCCACCCGGAAGCTCTGTTTTAACTTCCCCGCTCATTTCTCGATCCCCCAACTCCGGAAAATCCCTCTTCCTTCCTTGCTGGCTCGTGCAAGGTTTGTGCGGATCATGACTTGCAGCTCCGCGCTAGTAGCTCCCTCCTCAGGCAATTCCCACCACTCGGGCAGCGGCAGACCTGTCTCCCGCCCGACCTTGCAACCCTCTGGCAGCTCTTGTGCTGGCTGGCTGGTGGCCGTGAGTCTGCTGGTCGGGTCGTCGAGGTACATAGGGCGCTTGCAGGCATCGAGCAGCTTCTGGTAAGCCACCGCCCCCATGTGCCCGGTATCTATCTCACTACGCCGCCCGAACACGTCCACGCTGTAGAGCTTCTGCCGGGCTGGGAAAACCAACCGGGCCTCGCCCAGCAGCTTCCCCTCTCCTGCGGTCGAAGAGGAACGGGAGGAGCCAGCCTCCCCAAGGGGGCTGCTCTCCCGTTTCCGATTACCGGAATCTATGTATTTAGTTTCTTTTGTAGTTTCCGATAAACGGAAACCGTTCATCGGAAACAGAGAGGTTGTGCTCAAGCCTTGCTGCACCCCATTAAAGCCTTGCCGCCTTTGGCGCTGGTGCTCAGAGAGCGTCACTGCTCACCCTCCCCTGTGGGGTATGGGAGCTGCCCGAGCCGGTAGTAAAGCCTGTGGCGAACTCTGCGCCGCTCTTGGGCATTGGTGACGACGCGCCCGTCCTCGCGCTCGACGACGATCAGGCCATAGCGCACGAGGCTGTCGATGGAGCGGCTTATCGCATCGCCCCCCTTGCCCGTTCGAGCCTTGAGCTGGCTGTGAGAGAGCCAGTCGCGCTCTTTGCGAGCTGGCGAGCCGCCCTCCTCAAAAACCCAGCCGATAGTCTGACGGATCACGACCAGCAAGACGCGCCACTCAACGTCGGTGAGGGCGGGCATGACATAGTCGATGTAGATCGCGGGAACTGGCACCACAGGGGTTAATTCATCCCAAGTAGTTCCGCTCACGCTCCACCCCTTCTTCGCGCTTCAGGTGAGTCATAGGTGCCTCGGATCGCCGCGACAATGAATCGGGCGGGGTTTCTCGCCCCACGCTCGGGTAGCCAAGCGAGCTGCTGCTCGATGCTCTCTAGCTCGTACTCGCCCACAAGCTCCCGAGCATCCGGCTCAGGCACCCCAATTTTCAGCAAGGCGCGGTAAGCGTCGCCATGCCTGCCTGGTGGGGGCGATTCTTCGGGAATGGTGCCAAGTTGCTCGGCGACGATGGCCTCAGCCTCAGAGATGGGGGTAGCGTAGCGCTCACGTGAGAGGGCGATGAGCTGCTCTTTGGATGCAGTCTTGTAGCTCCGCTCACTTTGAGGTGACTGGGGCACCTCATTGATGGGCACGCCTACCCGCTTGGAGAGGCCGTAGCCTTGCTCTCCATGTACAAAAGTCGTCTCGTAGATCATGGGAGCACCATCGAAGGTATAGCCTGCCAGTGTCTGAAGCAGTGCGGCGGCCTGGTCGCTGTGGAGCCTTAGCGCATCTGCCACTTGGGCGACACTGGCGCGAACCTCGCCGCCGCCCTCCTGAAAGGTCAGAAGGGCGATAAAGACTTGTAGCAGGTCTGCGGGGAAGATGTGTAAGAGCCCCGACAGCCGTAAGTTGGGAGAGAGCACAACTTGCGGCGCGAGCCCTACTCGATGCTGTAGCTGAAACAGCGCTATCTCTGGGTTTCCTGGGGTGGCGTAGAGAGGGAGGGGGTTCATCAGCGAGGAAGGGTTATCAGCTCGTGCACATCCCCTGCGACCTTCTCCAAGCGAACGAGAAGGCGAGCGAGGCGCTGGCGGTCTCTAAAGCGCAGTTCGCCCAGGTCCAGGGTCGCGAGAATTCGTAGGGTCAGCCTTGCCGACTGTCCGAGTGCAACAAGGTCAAGATGATTGATGGATAGTTGATTGGTATTGGGTGATGAAAGGTGATGTCGTTGAGTCATTTGAGATACGGTTGGATGAGGTGAATAGCTGCCCCAGCAAGAAGCCGGTAGCGGCGAAGGTAAGTAGCAGAAAGACGAGATCCTCTTGCCAGGAGCCAGTGACGACGCGGAAGCCCGAAGGAAGCAGGTGAATTTTGCCAGGCTTGGGCCAGTAGAGGGGAATCCCACTCTTGGTGCAGGCATCGAGCAGTAGATGAGACAGGTAGCCCAGAACCAGCCCAATTCCAGCTAACGGATCAAGGAAGAGCCCAAGAGGAATGCCAAAGATGACGGCGACAAAGAACAGTCCTAGAAGCGAGTGCATCGGTCCCCTATGGCCGAGTCGTCGGTTCAGGGCATAAGCCGCGGGCTTGAGGGGGGTGATCCCGCCAACTTGGACGTTGGAGAGCTTAGACTCTCTGGCATCCAGATCAGGCAAGAGGCTCCCTATCGAGGCAAAGACGATAGCCAGCGCGACCGACCAGTAAGGGGTGCCCAGTGGCAAGAGCCAGAGGCTCACGATCCCGCCCATGAAGTGCGTCCGCCAGGTCACAGACGCTTTTTAGGTACGTGCTTGAGGGCGACGGTAAGCAGTAGCTCCGACGAGCCGATGCAGTCGCTCTGGCGGTTGCCCTTAGCTTCTCGCTCCAGCTCCTTGAAGAGCGCCTCGTCGAGCTCGCCGCTTGGCGTGACCCCGATCTGGTGCTTGACGAGAAGCTCCAGAAGTTGCTCCCCACCCATGAGGCGAATGGGCAGGATGGGTAGGCAGAGCCCTACTGCATCAATGGACTTGGAGATGGGGCCACTGGTGATGAGAACGGCTTCGGCAGCGCTTACCCGAATGGCAGCACCACGCAGCTCGTCGGCATGGCGCTGAAAGATGCGCGAGTCCTTATCAAACTGCTTTGCCTGAATGACAATGCGACGGGGGTAGAGACCGCCGGGCAGAGTTGCCGTGAGGTCGTAGCCACCGCCCTTGTTTCGCCCTTTCCAGTCGGTTCGGCCTGCGAGCTGAACGTCTTGGTAGCCAAGGCGAGTTAGGAGAAGGGAGAGTAGTCTTAGGTAGGCATCGAAAGGGAGCCTCAGCAGTCGTTGCTGGAGTTTGTTTGGGATAGGCAAGTTCATGAAATATCAGTTAAATGGTCAGACCAGGTGGGTTGGGTCAGCTTCGAGGCGGGACCACTCCCCTGGTTTTGTGTTGTCTCCTATCGAAATTGGTTTGTAATGCGTGGAGATTGGAATCTCTCCCATAGCGATTGGTTTTGTTTTTGACCAATCTCCCGGCTTTTGGTGCCTCCACTGGGGCTTGAGCCTGTCCGTGCACTCGTTCCATGCCTCAGATGGTAGACAGCCCTGACATCCCATCAGAGAGCAGGTAGACGCCGTTGGGTAGCTCCCATTTGTGGAGAAGATCTCCTCTAGAGGAATCCTCAGGCGACTTCTTTTCTGGATGGCTCGGCAGATGAGCTGGGCAGTGAAGTAGCTTGGCTCTAGCTTCCCCCGAACGATGCGGGAGATAGCGTTCTGAGAGAGTTCCGTATCGCTGGCGAGCCGTGCCTTAGGAGCGATGGAGTAGTACGGGACATGGATCAGAACAGCCCGCAGGCGATTAAAGGCAAGTAGCGGCGGTGGCTCTTGAGGTGGGGTTGGTTGTGATGCCAATTTTGGCATGAGAACTCGTGGTCTGGGCATGGGTACAGACGGGTTAGGGATAAGGGAAAGGCTCCTTTTGGGGAGCCAGTGTCTTGCGCGCGACTTGCCTATCTTGCCCGAATAGATACCGAACATGCAACGAGGCTGAACCTGTTGAGGCTCTTTGTCGCCCATCGAGGCATTCGATTGGAGCTCCACAAACGCCTTTAGATTTTCGGGGTGTTTAGGCTTGGTTCAGCCACGTTGCATATCTCCGCAAACTCTCTATGATGTCTCCGCTCGGGCTTAGCTCTATCCCCAGGGTAGGGCTTGCTGAGACACCACAAAAAGGAGGCCATACCCCCTTGGCCCGATCCCCAACATCAAAAACGAGGCGCTCCTCAGCAGGAGGCAAGCGCTACACGACCTTCGCGCCTGGCGAGCTTGAGAAGGCTCTAAAAGCCCTCGCCCTCAAAACAGGCGTTGTCGCCGACGTGCCCAACTCGTGGGAAGTCAAGCGCCACAACCCGCTACACCATCGCTGGTATGACTGCCCCGTCACCTACCCCGATGGCACCCAAGGTACCTGCCACTACACGCGGCAAGGCCCCAGGTGGCATATCTTCCGCTGTGACTATGGTGGCGGTCAGCTCCCCTATGCCTACCACATGGACGAGCTGGGCCGTGATGCCGCCAGCATCGAGGCGATGGCTCAGGAGAAAGCTGTGGTCGCGTTTCGATATGCCATCGTCGAGGAGCAGCGCCTAGCGAGGCGCATCCAGCCACCACACGGGAGCAAGGGCGACCCGAGTCGCTACCAGATCCCAATCAAGCGGCTCAAGGTCGTGGCAGGCAAGTACGCCCTCTGCGCTCCGCTGGGCGACAAGATGGTTCCTGCGGCGTTTGGTCTCTACGACACGCTGGAGGCGGCACACGCCGCTTGGAAGGAGCTGGGCAAACCTGGTCTGTCTATCGCCATTGCCTGTCGGTGGACGCGTCGCTGGGAGCCTCTACGCTTCAACTGGCCTCTCGGAGAATACACCGTGACACTCTGATCTTGTGCCCTTGGCAACTTTGCTGAGGGCTTTTCTTCTATCACCCTAGAAAGTTGTCTCAAAAGTCTGGAGGGGGCCGAGGAATTGGCCGGGTCTTCCGCACTTTTGGTGATGGCCTACTACCGGTTGAGTTTTCCCACAAGAATCTTCTACAGGCAGTAGCTCTAAACCGATTTTCGCCAAATGTTCGGGAGAGCCAATTGGCCCCTTGATTTAGAGATGGGTTTTGGTTCACGTCCAGAGGTGGGGGGAGCAACATCTGCCTACCCCACTTGCACCGTCTCACAAAGGAAGGACTCATGGAGATTGATGAGTCCTTCTTCGGCCATCTACTTGACAGGAATCTCTACTGTTTTCTGGAAAACTCCCTGCTCAACCGAGTGGGGTGAGTAGCGTTGACAGGTTTGCCTTCAAGTGGCAACAAACATTCCGTGCGAAGGTCTAGGTTGGAGTTTTTCATCGATATTCTTAATTGCATAGTAGGATTCCTTGGAATTTTTGCCCACAGCATTCGATGTATAAACATATAATATCACCATGAATATTCCTCCCCAATATGCCATATTATTAGAAATAGGTGTAAAGTACCCCGAAATAACATAGAGAATGAAGATCGGCAAGAGTATCGGATTAACATCTGTATAGTGATAAGGATCTGGCGTGCCTAACTGGATACATCGTTTTATCCAGTTGGCACGGTATGACACCTGGCGGAAGCGCGGATCGGTTGATTTCATACTATGTTTTTCATCAGACAATCTCATGAAGAGATTTTGAGCTCTTACCTTCCATTTGTCATTATCTAGGAAATCGGGATGCCTCATGGCAATGGAATCTGCCATTGCTTCCGCAGTGCCAGGTGCGATATCGGCTTCCAACTTGTCCGCGTAAAATCGAAGAAAGCTAGCAATTATGACCGCGATAACCGATATATCGGATCCGATACTCCGCTGAAAACAAGCAAGCGCGATTGACCCCCATATCACAGGATTCATCGTTATTCGGTTGAGAGGATGTGCCAGATCCCATCGGAGTCGTCGCAAATTGATCTGTAATCCGTCATAGGAGCCATGAGCCAACTCGTGATACAGCTGGAACCGTTGAGCATCGTTGAGATCGGCTATTGAATTCTCGACAAATATCAAGCTGGGATATTTCAAGAGGGGAAATGCAATGGCAGCACCAGCCAATTCACTGGGGTTTTTACAGATATAACGAAACACTCGGATTGGCTTTTCGAGTGATGCCCCAGACAAACCTATAATACCGGCCGCACCTGTAATATTGGCCGCGCGAACCCAGGCTGATTGATTTGTCGCTTTGCGTTGGAGAACTTCAAAAGATTTTAATAATTCCTGCGGTACATCGATCTCCTCAAACTCGTATTTGCTGTTAGCATCTAAGATCCCTGAAAGTAAATACGAGGATTGTCGTTTAGTATGTTCTGAATTACATAATGACTCCAAATGTATTAGCATCCCTGTCAATATAAGGAAGATAGCTATCCACCCATCCCTCAGTCCGATAATCGGTATCGACACGAGAAAAGTGAGGCACCCAAAGACAAAAAAGAAGCGGGTAATTATGAGTACAACCAGCCCTACGGCTAGAAACCACGGTGCTTCCCGCATTGCAGCTCCCATGGAATAGGCGAGCAAAGGAAGGATCGTAGCTGGGACAAAGAACGTTAAGATTCTTGCGACTTCCTTGATGCTTGTGTCCTGAGCCGCAGGAATCGGTCGTCTACCTGCGGCTGGCGGGCTCATCTTTGCACCTGTTCAATAATATCTTTGATTCGGTCAATTACTATTTGCGGCGTCGACTCGTCGATACGAGAGTTAATATCCTCTATGATTGCCGCTGTCTTTTCTTTACCCTCAAGCTTGCTTAACTTCTTGTAAAGCTGAAATGCCCAACGCGCAATGCGCATTGTCCAAAGCAAAATGAGAAGAGAGGCAAAATAAGCATCTTGATTGTCTCCTTTTGGCACATTCAGGCTTTCACTTACAGGTCTCTCATCCTCGATAAGCTCCGAAAGAGCAATCCAATTACGCTCAGAAAGCATTTCCGCATGCTGTGGCCAAAAAAATTCGGCAATCTCGCGTTCAAAAGTCATGTTAGTCCTCTCTAATCATCTTATCCCATAGTGTCAAGGCGCCAATGGCAAAAGGGCGCGACTACTTTGACACCGTTACGGGTGTTAATCGTAATACCAATAATGGTCGTTTTCGAGACTGGCAGGGCAGCTACTAGGCTGCCCTGAAGGTTATCGCTCCCACCTCGTTCACATCGATAGCTAGGGCTCCAGAGAGCACCCCATCGAGAAGAGCCTGGTTCACCCCAAGGGCTATCTGACGCTCCGCAGCGTTCTCAGTTTTGGCTCGGCGTACACGGGTGGTAAGCGCCTTCAGCTCGGCGGCTTCTGCATGAACACCACGCGCCCAGGTCACGACAGCAAGCGCCTCTTCTTGGGTGGCTCCACGCTCACCACGAGACTTCAGTAGGGACTCGATCAGAATCTGTCCCTGAGCATTATGATCCACCGTTGTAGAACGGCGGCGGCGGCGCACTATCGGAGCGGCCACGGCCTCGGCTGTTGCTTCTGTACCCTCTGTCGCTGCTTTAGGTCGTCTTCCCATCTCTCAAACTCCTTGATTTTGGCGAGATCACCCACGGAGAAGTGGTTCATCACCCGCCCAATTTTGACACTTTATACCTGATCTCAATCCAAACGGCGATAGCCCTCAAATCTGTTATTTTCAGTGCCTTTCTACTAAAGCTGAGAGGTTTAGTTCAGTCTCGTTGGAGATTTTCCCCAAGTCCATTACTCTTGCCTGGCGCGGCGAGGCAACGCCTCTCCACCAAATCCAAAGAGGCCCCACGCCGCGTGAATCTTTACAATCACCCCCTTCCCCAACTTTGGGGAAACTTGAAAGGAAACTCTCCCATGAACCTCGATGAGGTCTGCGACCGCGTGAGCGCAGACGATGCAGGTAAGCACGATCACCTCGTAGCTATCCATGAAGTCTCCATGCAGCACGGACGCCTCTATTGGCCTGGTGCTGATGACGATGGTTTCGGCTTTGCCCTCTCCCCCTGGGCGATGGGCCAAGCCTGTACCAAGCTCGGAATGCCTGCCGCCTACTTCGGGCGTTGCCCCAAGGAGCTGCAAGATACCCAGTGGAATTTTTGGAAAGGCATTCCCGAGGAGCTACGCAAGAAAGCTGGTGGTGATGGTGGGCAACAGTGGACCATCCGAGCCAAGAACTCGGAGGTACGCGGCGTGCTCTCTGCTCGCTACGAGAAGCTCGATAACCGTCAGCTCCTGAACGCTCTCTTGCCAGCCATCGCGGGAAGCGGCCACGAAGTGAAGCTCTTTGACCTAACCAGCGAGAGCCTCCACCTGCGCCTGATTGATCCTCGCATGTCTCGGCTTGCCCTACCTGGAGACCCACTCATCGTTGCGATCCATATCGCAAACAGTGAAGTAGGACTTCGGGCCGTGACGGTGGACGCCTGCATCTTCAGGGAAGTCTGCACCAACGGTATGGTTCGCAAGATCGCGGGGCGAAGTATGCTCAAGCAGCGGCATATACATGTCGTGGGTGAGCAGTTCGTTCCTCTTTTGCAAGATGCCATCGCGCAAGCTCGGCTTGTCGCGGCGGCCTTCATCGAGCAGATGATCCTCTCTACCAAGACCATCGTTCCTGACCCAGCCCGTGCTATCGAAGTGCTGGCGGATGCCTGGAAGCTCTCCAAGCAGACCGCCGAGTACATCAAGTTCGGGCTGTACGGCGAGACGCATCAGGACACGCTCTACGGGCTAGTAAATGCCGTTACCAACGCCGCTCAGCGGTTGTCGGTGGAAGGGCGCTACGAGCTTGAAACGCTGGCGAGTGTCCTTATCGACACAACCAGCGAGAGCCGAGCCGACCAGGCGCTACGCACCCGGATTCTCTCCCCCAAAGGAGGGCTACTCGTGTGAGTGCCGTTTCCCCCACGATAGATAAGCGGCTCGCCGCCGTCTGCCAGCGCCTCCGTGGACTGGCAGCAGAGATCGAGGAGAAATGGCACTTTGGTGTCGTGCATCTCTTTACCGAGCAGCACGTCATTCAAGCGCACAGAGGGTGGCGTATAGAAGTCCCCGTTCCCGAGCTAGACGACTACATCGGCCAGCCCGAGGACGGAGAGCTCGTACCGCTGCCTCTGGGCATCGAGGAGACCTCCCTGATGCTTAGGCGGGTCGTGGAAGAGTGCAAGGGAGTACGAGGCATCACCTCGCCCTGTGCTCCTAACCCCGAGTTGCTCCAGGACATTCTTGATCTCCTCAAGCGACAGCCAATAGTGGGATAGATTTCCCAGATCACACACTTCTACTCTGGGATCACACACTAAATCCCTACCTTACGGGCCATGCCGCCCATGAGATGGGACTTCATGGCATGGCCCCTTCACCAAAGAAAGGACACCTCCCCATGAACCTAGACGAGGCGAGGCAACTTGCCAACGTCAACAAGCGGGCGCAGCGGCTCTTCGAGGACGGATACCGAATCCGCTCCCTCGACGGGAACCTGCACCTGATTCACACACAGCATGGAGCCACCTACACCCTCAACCGAGCTGAAGGAAGCTGCACCTGCCCGTTCTTCACCAAGAACAGCGGGCGATACTCCTGCAAGCATGTTTTAGGATTCAAGAAGCTCCTCATCACTCAGCGCTTCCACTTGGCGAGTCTATCGGCTCGCTGGGAGACTCATGAGCAAGCGGCCACCATCGAGCAGGTGCTCCTGAGCGCGTCTCGTGCCCTGTCCGCTCGTCTGGAGGTACCACTGTGTCTCTCCTGACAATCTCCCGCTACAAGGGCGGGAGGCACTGGGCGGTACGTGAAGCCGACACGGGCACTATCGTCGTCGTGGCAGTCTACCGAAAGGGCGCTGCCGAAGTTGTGCGGAGGCTCACGGGACAAGTCCCCGAGCCCACCAAGCGCAAACGACGCGAGACGTTCGTCTACGAGGCCAAGGGAGAAACCACATGAGCGCCTACCAGCGGCCCATCAAGTTCTCTCTGGGCAAGGTCTATGTCACCCAAGCCGCAGTCGAGGCCCTGATCCGCAATGAGGAGGAGCTCATGCACCTACTCAAGCGGCATCGGGAAGGCGACTACGGAGCGGAGATGTGCTACGACGACCGAGTCGTAAACGAGGAATCCATCAAGCGCGGAGGGCGCGTTCTCTCCAGCTACACGCTCAAGGATAAGACAGTCATCTGGATCATCACGAGCGCAGGCTGGCAAGAAAGCGTCGCCATGGTCAGGGAGGATTACTGAAAATGTCCTCTCCCACAACCAAGCAGATTCCCAAAGTGATCGAGTTGAATCTGAGTGATCAGGTCTTCACCTTCACTGACGCGACCGGCACAGAGTGGCACTGGAACGCCTCCAAGGGCTATCGGCTTATCGAGCAAGCTCCCCGCGAAGCTTTAGAGTTGCACCCGAGCGACCACGGGATAGACCTGGTGCACCTTCGCCACCGCTACCCCGACCTCGACGAGCAGTATGCACGGACGGTCGATCTGTCCAAGCCCATTCTGTTCCTTCCCTTCCATGATGGCACCTCGGTGCTCATTGATGGCTGGCATAGGTTGGCTCGTTGCGTGATGGAAGGCATTCCCTTCCTCCCCTGCTACGAGCTCACCCCACAGGAAGCCCAGCAGGTGCTCGTCATGAAGATTCCGCCACGCCCCAAGCTGGCACCGATGGACACCAAGAAAGGACGGCGAAAGCCTTGAAAGAAGGAACGGCCTTACATGAGGCCACTGACCGTGAGGCGCTTATCGCCTCCAAGACTCTTGAGTACGGAGCCTTTGGCGACGTGATCCTCAGAGAAGATCTCTTTGGCCACACCTACCTGTGGAACGTCGGGCACGCTGCCCACATTGTCACCACAAGCAAGAGACCAGAGAGCCCACTGGTTCTAGCAGACTACAGCATCACAGAGGAGCTTTGTCGGCAGTGGCGACCAGACATGGATGAGGGACGGGCGATGAGCCTTGACCTCACCGTGCCACACATCGTCGCAACGCTGGAAGATCGAACCGTGATTCTGTGCTGCTGGATGCGGCTTTTCAGAGCGGTGCGCGAGGGAGTCTTAGAGCTTCCCGCCTACTGGCTCAGCGTCGAGGACGCGGAAGGCTGTCTGGTCTTTCACCTTGCACCCGAGCAATCGGAAGGAGGGGACTCGTGAAGAAGACACTGGATCAGCGCTTCGAGCTGGAAGACAGCAAGCAGCGCAAGGCCGATTGTCGGGTTCGGGTCTTCGTACCCGTGCCTGATGAGCAGATGTCCGAGGCGGTCGTGCTGGTGAGCTGGGCACCACAAGTGCCCGACTTTCCCACTGGCCCCTGGCTGGAGACCATCGTCACTAGCTTCCGTGGTGGCCTGGCCGACGTGCAGAGTGAGCTGGACTTCCTGCTCATCGAGCACTATGCGGGTCGCAAGTACCAAATGGGTAGCATCCTGATGGACTTCGACGAGGAGCTGGGCTTGGTGCTCTTTAAGAACACCGTGCCCAACTGCAACAGCCCCGCCACTAATCTACGGACAGGACGGCGCAAGCCCAAGGCGGCAGACAATGCCCCTGCGGTGCGCGAGCGTCGCCTGCTCCACTGGACTCCCCTTTGCCGTGAGGCGGTCGAGGATGTAGTGGGCGAGTCGCTAGATTCCCCAGTGCCACCTGAAGCTCTTACTGACAGCTCCGAGATCACCTATACGGTTCTGGAGAGGTTGGTAGCAGCTTGAACGAGTCTGAACCCGCCGTAGTGATCTACGCGGGAGGTTGGCACTATAAGGGCTACCATAACACTCCATCTGTCTGCATCCTGAGGCTCTACCAGCCACGGGCCGAGGACGGAGCGCTAGACACCCCTGAAACTCTTCCTCCTGCTGTCGCCCTCTTCACCGAGGCACATAACAACGAAGGCACTTCGATAACCAATCGGATCGAGGTGCTGGCAACGTCTGCCTGGGAATACCTCCAAAAGCCGGAGAAGCCCCCTATCGTCATCGAGCACTACCTCAATCGCGGGGTCTACAATCCGACCCGTGACAGATGGCAGTTCCCCGAGAGCTTCGACATCGTCGAGTTCGACAGGAAGCCTGATGGCAGCTTTGAGAAACCAAGGTGGCGCAGAATCCCGCGCACCGAGGTCGAGAAACTCGTCGGATCAGACTTACTAAAACTATCCACAGATACGTAAATCCGCATCTACGCATTTACGGAGATGCGGAAGCGCAAAACCAACAACTCGCCTGCACTATGACACACGTCGATGTGCAGGCTTTTTCTTAACATTTATTGCCATGCAACACATCATTATTACTATTTATTTCTCGACATGCTTTCCCCTGAGCTCATAGATAACTTTATTATTATTGCTCAAGAAGAGTGGGGTCGCTCGTTCTCTAAAGAAGAAGCAGCAGCGATGGCTGAATGGCTTGTCGAACTATACCAAGCCCTATTAGGGGCATAAATAATTTGCTATCTTTTTTTTGCTATCCCAATCCTTAAGCTACACAATTTTCTGCCTCTTAAGGGCAGCTCTGCCAGAAAGCGTACGAGAGTCGTTGGATGGGATAGCACAGAGCTGCCCTTTTTTGGCGATTAATTATTATTTAATTTAGATTATATGAATCAAACAGCAGCAATTATATGTCGAGTTAGTTCAAAAGAACAAGAAGATGGTTATAGTCTCGATGCCCAAGAGCATCTCTTGCGTGATTTTAGTACAAAACGAGGCTTTGATGTACCACTCATGTTAAGACTTTCGGAGACAGCATCAAAACATCTACGCCGAAAGAAGTTCAAGGCATTCATGGATGAGGTCAATAGGACTAAAATCCAGCACATTGTGGTCGAGAAGGTAGATCGCCTGACTCGCTCAGGATTAAAAGAGGGGGTAATGATCGATGACTGGCTTGAGACCGATGCAAATCGCCACCTCCACTGCGTAAAGGATGGTATCGATCTGCACAAATTCTCCCGATCAGGAGACAAACTTAACTGGGGAATGCGCGTCGTCCTTGCAAAGAACTACACTGACAATCTGCGCGAGGAAATACGCAAATCTACTGATGCCATGCTCAGACAAGGGATCTGGCCTAACAAGACCCCCATCGGCTATATCCGCAATAAAGCAAACCCCAGAAGCCCTATTCAACTAGACCCTGTGAGGGCTCCCTTGATTGCTCAGATGTTCTCTCTTTATGACACGGGGGAGTGGTCTGTTCAGCGCCTATCAGAGCACCTTTATAAAGAAGGGCTCAGAACAAAGATGGATCGCCAGATTTACTCAAGCCACATTCATCTCATGCTCAAGGATCCTTTCTACGTCGGAAAGATGTTATTTGAGGGCAAGCTTTGGGAGGGTGTTCATCCTCCAATCGTGTCCCACGAGTTGTTTGACCGAGTACAGCGCAGGATCAATCGCCCTAACATGGGAGTGGGTGCAACCCTAAAGCAGCGCCACGACCATCTCTATCGCGGCCTCGTCTTTTGCTCAGGGTGTGGAAAACGCCTAACTTGGGAAATCCAAAAAGGACACACATATGGCTATTGTCGGCAGAAAAAGAGCTGTACAGAGCGAGCCTCTATTCGTGAGGATGCTCTCGATTCAGAGCTGCTACCTTATCTAGATGCTTTTACTTTGACAACTCCAAAGATGGCCGAATGGCTACGTATTGCACTAAAAGCAGCACACCAAGATGAGCGATCACGACATGAGGAAAGCCGAGAAGAACTCGAGCGATTGCTCTCTAAGGCCGATCAACGGCTGAGCCGTCTACTCGATATGCGAATCGATGATTCGATCACCGAGCAAGACTTTGATCGCAAAAAACACGAGATCTCCCACGATAAAGAACTCATTATCGAACGTCTTAGCAACGTCTCTGAGAGGCAGATGGGCTTTATGGATGACATATCAACCTTGATTAGCCTGACGCAAAACTGCGCCATACAGTTTTCTCAAGCATCACCAGACAGAAAGCGAACAGTTCTACGAAAAATGTTTTCCAGTGTAAGCATTTCCCCAATGGGAACGGTTGTTGAGTATACGGAACTATTTAGTAACCTGTTAGATGTAATACAGGATATAAAAAGTTCGAAAACCTTATTTTCACCCCAAAATAAAATTATAGATTTCGAACCGGAAGAAATTAGCTCTGAGAAAGAAAAAAAGGACAACCTAGACCTAGGTCATCCCTTTTGGCTGAGGATGAGGGATGAGTTTCGAACTTTTACCAATGAATCTACCAATTGGAAAAAATTAGTTACTAATATTCTTTGTATTTCTCAAAAAGATATAGACTCAGTATTTTTAGATTTTCATGAACTTTAATTATCCACATACAAATCATTTCAATATAAAAATATCACATTTTTTAATATCAATTAATAAAATTCATCGTAATTTTCTCTGGCCAACCTATCATTATATAAAAAAGTGTTTCCGGAGCATAACCTGGCCTCGACAGCCAAGCATTAACTTTATCTAATGTTTTATTTTCAACTGCAATCTCTTTCAGAACTGTAATTGTATCATTATATATATGTGCATTACGTAATCTCCCCACAGAGCGCTCCTGAGTAAAAAGTTCCAATATAGATTTACCTTCATGCTTCATCGAAGCCCATTGAGAAATTCCTGTACTACTAAATAAAATATCATTAACTGCATTTGAAGTCGTTACATGATGCCAGATTTCTGCAAAATTTTTCATTGAATTCTTACCTGACATTGTTTCATTGATATACACAAACAAGCGATTAATCAGAATGGCATTATGTCTTATGTCTACAGGTACTAATGTTCCAATAACTGCTAATGCACCTTGTCGCATTAGTAAATCTGCAATATTAACAGCTCCAATACCACGAGGTGCAACATTACAAGCACTTAATATCACTAAAGGAGGCATGTCGCCTAAATCATCGCCCATACAAAAATCTTTTCCAATCATTATTCCGGCACTATTACTCTCTTGAGCATAATGTCCATGTGCACTTATGATCAGTACATTAGGATCATATTCACTCAACAGTGAAGCAACATCTGATGATGATTCAGCTTCCACATAAATAATTTTTATATTTGCGTTATTAGCATATTCTTTCGCAATATGTTTCCATATACTTCTTGATAACTTTCCAATACGATCACTTTCACTTATACACTCGACAATCAGAATTGAAATTGTTTCACTCCATTCAATATATGGAGGATTTAGTAATTCTACCTGCAATGCTCTTGTGAGTGGCAATATGGGACGGTATGCTATAGGAACACGACAGCAATAGGGAGATGTATCACCAGGTAAGATTGCCAATCCTAGAGGAAAATTAGAAAAAATATTTACAAAAGATGCACGTTTTAGAGTATCCACCGATTCTTCATCAAATAAACTAGCAGCTGAATTTCCCATATCATTTATCCAACGCCACACATGTCTACGTTTTGTCAATGAAGAATCTAAATATTGCTTTTCAATATTATTCAATTTCTTAAAAAGAGTATTTGGAATATCCATAGTCGATATTACAGTTCCATTACGTGCTATTGCACGGTGAGTCGCAATAAAATTTATAATTGCATTTTCTATCTTACTATCATCAAACTTTTCAACATCATTCCAAGTTAATAATGGATCCAAAAACAGATTACTACGCGTTAATACCGTTCCATCTTCATATATGCTATCAATATATAACGATGGAACACCCGGAGCGACGATACTGAGTGGAAGTTTTAAAGATCGAGACTCATGCTCGATGAATTCACCGATTGCCTCTTCTGCTTCCACTACACTCATCTCAGCATCTTCACAGCGTGCAATGGCCGCAACTGCGATATGGTTATCTATAACTATGTTTTTGAGATTTTTTATTTCTTCAATACCGTTTGGTTCAACTAACATATCCTGTTTAAGTCGGCGTCTCAAAATGTTATTAGTCAGTAAAATTGGTGCAATATCTAGACGGTTTATAAAGCCAAAATTCATATCTAGAAAATCTGATTCATAATTCATATTTTTATGAATTTCTTTCCAAATATCAGTAATTTTTCCCGGATTTAATTCAGAATTCTGAATTACAAATACTCCATTACCAATCTCTTCGGCCAGTTTTTTTGCTGAATCAACTAAATAATCGGGACAAAAAATAGTAACAGGAACAAACTCGGAATCATAAAACTTAATAATTTTATTTGCTTCAGCAATTAGAGTTAGAGGCATCAAAATAATCTGATGAGCAATATTCGCTTCTTTAAAAGAAATAATGTGTCTCGCCTGCAGATCAATTAAATCAAAAAATGAAGCCGGTAAATGAAGGCAGTACCATATAGACTTTATACACGAAACTAATTCTTTAGATAATCCATGTGGCACTGTTATCGAGCTTATGCTTTCCCTAACCTCTTCGCGAGATATATATGGCATATATACATCTCTTTTATTTTTAAAATCATCAAATAAAACAACATACATCGGATTTTTTTTATTCATAACCATTACCAATCTCTTTCACTTCATGCCCAGTTTAGCCGCTCGATTCCATATTTTGGATCAATGGAAACGGACAATATAAAAACGGAGTCGCCTAATTATGACTAGTCAAAAGCACTACCAATTCCTCACGCCCCGGAAAGAGCTCCCCTACCTCAACATCTAGCGCCACGGCGATTTTGGCAAGGTTGATCGCTGTCGGGCTGTATTTGCCGCGCTCGATCCCACCGTAGTAGCTCCGATCTATCCCCGCCTCGTAGGCAAAGACCTCCTGAGCAATCCCCTTCCCTTCACGAAGCGCTCGAATTCTTGTCGCCACCGCCTGGAGAAGCGGATCGCGATTCTCCAAGGTTTTTCTCTTTTGCATCCCCACAGGATTGAAGAATTAGCGGATACAAACCACGGGAAAGATCACACAGTATAAAACCCACGGTATATATACATGGTAAAATGACTAATCTGTTACGGCTCGAAACGAGCGATTTAGAAGGAGCGGGAGATGGTCAGTATCAAAGTGGTTTCAGAGGCAACGGGAAGCGTTGTGCGTGGGAGCCGGGTAGTAGTCTACTCAGGAGGCAATCATGTGCAGTACACCGATGACAAGGGACTAGCTCACTTTGAAGACGTCTCGCCAGGAAGCCACACCGTCTACATAGATGGCAAGGAGAAGGGCGTCTTGTACCTGTCGGGCATAACGCCTGTGTACATCTGAGATGTACATTCAAAGGACAGATCTATGCAGACTCAAGATAGCCTAAATTTTTCGCGTATTTTTTCACGTATCGAGAAGGTTATAGAGCGATGCGATGCGCTTGAACGGGAGGATGCTTTCCGTGTTGAGGCTTCAGGTTCTCGTCTCATTAGTAGTGACATTGCCCAAATCCGATCTGACGCATCACGACTCGACGATGCGGACCTACGAAGAACCGCTACAGCAATGAGCTACGTCCTTGAGAGTCGTGCAAATTATGGGATGGCAGTAGCCAAAAACGAATATGTAGCAGTGGCACGAGAAGTAACAAAGCGAGATAAGTATCTTAATGAGGCACGTATAGCTGCCAACACTGCCCTGGGGTACGAGAAGCTGCCGCTGGCCTACTTCACCTTAGGAAGGATTCTTGTCGCCTCGGGGGATAAGAGTGATGCTACCATCGCATTCCAACAAGTTATCGCAAGCCGAGATTCTGACCTCACTCCCCATGCCCTAGAAGCCATCCGAAAAATTGGCACTTCGTCTAGACTGAGCAAGCCTAAGATAATCAAATTTTTGAAGTTTCTTGCAGTGACGATTCTAGTCAATATCGTTCCCATAAATCAATTTATGTCGAACATGGGTATGATTCTCGCAATTATCGCCGTTATTTGGATTATCACCATTATCTGGTCAGCACTCACCAATTTTTTCAACTGATCGTCGATGTGCACATCACTGCGGTTACAGAAGCGTTCGTAGACTCGTTTGGCCGACTACCTGCCACTGTGGATCATGCAAGCCAGTCTGGTTCAGAGCTGGCACCGTTATCAGCCAGAACTTTCCCGCAAGCCGTTCATCACCCGCGAGCTCGGCGATCAGGGCAGCTAGACGCTCTCGCCGTGCATCGTCAGGACACAGCACCAAAACACGGGCATTTTTGTAGCCCGTATGCTCCAGCAGCTTATCGGAGCTGAACAGAGCATGGTAGCGGGTGAGCTTCTCCGCCCAGCGCGTCTTGCCACGCTCTGTTCCTCGATCCACCTCCACCAGGCCAACCAGCACCAGAGGGCGCTCCTTCTGGGTGATCTCGAAGACAAACCAGGCATCAGGCTTGAGGGTAAGCTTTTCACCAAGTTCAAGAGCTGCCCCCGTCCCATCCTCCCAACGAAGTGTCTTGCCCACCTCTTGCGAGGCCATCCCCTCCAGCCAGACACGCACATCGCGCACAAGAAGCTCATGGCGCAGGAAGAGACCGTTCTTCGGGCTATAGGTTGGATAGCCATGCCCGAGATAGCGGCTGTCCACAATCCCCAGTTCGACCAAAGCTCGTACCGCCGCAGTGGTTGGCACGTACAGGTTAGGTGCACTGCCATAGAGAAGGGTCTCGTCCGCGGGGGCATCCTCTGGCGCAAGCGCCGCTCGTGAGACGGCTACAACCTCAACAAGTCCCGCATCGAAGAGCTGGCGCATCTGCCTGCGCGTCCCCTTTGGGGAGAGTTGGCCAAGGGAAATAAGCTGAGGGAGCGAGAGCACTCGACACTCGACCAGAAATCTCAGGAGCTTACGCTTGATCGGGGTAAGGGCGACCAGCGGTTTTGCCGTTGGGCAGCGGCGATACCTTGATGTGCGCGATACAGGGGTATTAGGCGAGGCTTCCATCGCTGTCCACCTCCAAGCTTTCTGGCAGTGCTAGAGCCGTCTTTCCAGAGTCCACCCTAGTGGGGCTCCTATAGGCTATGGGGCGAGCCGCTTGACCTGATCTACCAGAGCGAGACTTCTTGTCGTCTTCTTGTAGCTCCAGTATCTCAGCGCCGATCTCTTCAAGCCGGGCAACCTCACTGCGCCGAGCCTCGTAGACCCTCTCCAAGTCAGGAAGTGTCTGACCACTGGAAACCATCGCCCCACTCAGAAATCGCTCAAATCCTGGAGAAGCTATTGGATCTGGGACATCTACCACCTTAGTCATCACCGGAGCATCTGGGGCAAGTACAACCACGGCGCGAGCGGTCGGTAAGTCCATTAACCGACGTGTCCAACGATCTCGCCGCTCGCTCTCTGTGACACGAGTCACTACAGACAGCTTGGATTTAGGGAAGAAAACAGCAAGCCGCACGGGTGCAAACCCAGACACACGGTATTGATCGGGTGGAAGCTGGGAAATGTACTGTCGCAGTTCTACAGGCTCGCCCGTATCCGGAGCGTGAACATAGAGGCGCTGAATCCTTGACATTCGAGCCAGCTCCAGGAGCCGCTCTATCGGGTCAAACTCCCACCACTCGGGTTGCTGCATCCAAGACCTGGTAGTGTCTTCCCAGCCATTGGGCAGCCTGTCCCAAGGCATCACAATATCAATGTCACTCTCAAGTTCCGTTACGCATCGTCCCAAAAGGAAATCCTTCCATGCGTTGCTCGACAGACGCAGCTCGTTACCCCATCCATCCAAGATGGGATGCTCAACCGAAACCCAAGCCCCTGTTAGCTCGCCCGTTTTTGAATCCTTTTTCAGCAGGCTTGTTGCCTCAACCGTCGCAATCTCGCTGCCTGTTCCAGCGGCAAGTGAGGCTGCGATCACACGCGCATCTTCGTAGCCAAGACGGAAAAAGGCTCGAACCGATGTAATGGCAAGCAGCGACTCGCGAAGCTCATCAGAGAGCTGGGCGAGGTGCTGACAGGCCACTAGCATTCGGAGCTTTCGTGATCGAGCAATGGCCAGAATCTCGCATACGGCACGTCCGATGAACTGCCCCGACACTCCCATCTCATCCAGTGAAAGACATACGGGCACAGAACCTTCGACACGCATCGCCGTTCTGTAGAGCTGCCAAGCAAGCATCCCACCGAGCAAACGCGCCCCCTCATCCCCGAGTGTTGTACGATCCAGGTTCACCAGTACCAAGCGCTGCTTTTGCCAGAGCGATGCCAGATCGAGAGTGTTCTTTTGAGCGCATAAAAGGGAACGTAGAAAGCCCGAGCGCAGAAACTCACGGAGCTTATTCATCACCGGAGCGACCGCTGAAGTACGCTCTGACTTCCCCCAGTTTGCAAACTCCGATGTGAAAAACTCATAGGCTTCTTGATAGGCGATAGGGTCTGGCTGCTCGACTTCCTGGGCGAGCAGCCCCTCACGATACTCATCTCGTTGAAGGAAACGAGCCAGCTCAAGGATGGATAAGCGGTGGGTCGCGATGATCAGAAGAGCGTTGGTCAAGAGATCCTGCATACGTGGTCCCCATGACGATGCGCTCTGAGCAAGTACCGAAACAAAGTCCCCTGCCGCCTGTCCTGGGGGCGTTCCTGTCTGCTTATAGTCCAATGGGTTCCAGCCGGGAACACCGCCAAGATCAGCGTTACCAGGCAGGAGCATCGTGACTTGATCCGAGGTGATACCTGCCTTCTGCGCCATGAGGAGCACGTGCGTTATCGTCTCAAGCTTGGGATCCATCATGACCACAGAGCAGCCTGCTTTCAGCTGCTCAAAGAGTAGCTGCATAGCCAGCCGAGTCTTTCCACTGCCGGTTGCACCACAGACCACAGCATGACGAGCAAGCTGGTCATGACTCGCCGCGACAGTCGAAATTTTGTCGTCACGACCTGAGCGATGGGGCATTGGCAGCTCAAGTTTTTCACACGCATGGGCGCGGAACCATGGCTGATTGACGTGCGGAATCAGCTCGGGGTCGTCGGAAACGACGCGGAATCGCGTAGCGGACTGCTGGGCATCGTGGAATATTCGGGTGCCGATACGAACCATAAAATTTCAGTTTCGGGTGATGAATCTGCGCCTTTGGGGTCTGCCACTACTGGCGAGCTGGATTTGAAAAGACGAGACACGATGAACATGAGGACAATTAGAGTCCGAGAGTTAAGAGCTGTGAGGAAAGGAGAAGACAGTTACAAGCCCAAAAAGGCACCTTTCCCTCTATGAGGTGCCCCTTCAAAGGGGTTATTAACTAACCCCTCGATAGGACACCCCATAACCCACCTGATAGGACACTAGGACATCGTCCGACGCAGGGCTCGAATCCGTGTCTCAACCTCATCCGCAACGTATTTGGGAAGCCGCTGATGGAGCTCAGCAAGGTAAGCTCTCAAGTCTTCTTCACCGGCAACTCCGGAAGGGATGCTCGTCACTGCACGAAGCGCGAGGGACTCAATCTGTTGATCCGTAATGTGCATGGTCAGGGGCGGGTCGCCTGGTCTTGGTGGAAACGGTCGAGGTACGCCATCATCTTTTCCGATCCCCAGGCTGTCCATATCTGCCTGTAGGCGAACCGTGCGCGCTTGGACAACAGCCGTGCGTCCAATCTCGCCGTCTCGCTCGCCTGTGAAGACCGTGCTGCGCAGATGGATCTGAGCCTCTGCGGTCTGGCGCTGCTCCAGAAGGATTTCCCGTTGTGCCCTGAGCTTACGGATAGCAGGCTCTTTCATTCGCTCTTCAAGCCATGCTTCCCACTTGAGACGAACCACGCCGAAAAGCCCACTCTTTCGCGCCGCTCGCATCTCTTGCTCCAGGCGCTCAATCCCGCCATCGAGATCAAAGGATTCATGTTGCTCAATCACCCTGCCTTGTGGCCGTAGTGTCGGGGCAACGACTGAGAGCTGCCCTTTGGTTTCTGAATCTTTTACTGACATACACCGCTCCGTCCTGACTGCCCTGTAGGGGCATCAATAGAATGAGCATACTGTTATGTCATCGCAAAACTAAATGCAACGTCTTTCTGTGCTTAAACGTGCTTAAACTGCGGCGGAGGCTGAAATAAGCTGATAAATGATCTTCTCATGAAAATGACTCGGGTCAACAAAACTAGCTCCTTCAATCCTGCCATCCATGAGGTCATGGTACAGCTGAAGATAGCCTTTACGAAACTGGCCATAGAGCTGGATAAAGCGGAAGCTCCCTCCTCCGTAGCTCAGTACCATAGTCTTACCTTGCTCTTTATCACAGTCATAAACGGTAACAGCACTAAGGCAGTAAGGCGAAGGCAGCAAGGCAAAAAGCAGACTTTTCTTTCGAAACAGAACTTCCATCCGAGCCCAGACTTTTTGTACTTGCTCCTGTCGGATTGGGCGTCCTCTTTCACCAAGTTCCTCGTACACCGACTCGGAGACAACAGTCGACAAAAATACGAAAATGTCGGCATCATCGGCAAATGCCAAGATGTGCTTCTGGTTGAAGTGGGCTGGAACGTCACGACCGGAGAGACCATAGGCAGCAATGAACATGCGAACCAAGGCAAGTCCCCTATCGGTCGCTACGACGTCCCTAACATGTGGGACAATGACAAAGGCTGCTCCGATCAATTCACCTGGGGCGAGGTTCCTTCCGCTTGTTGTTTCGTAGGGATGACGCCGTACCTTCTCAACGACGTAAGAATAAAAATCAAAGTCTTTGATCAGCTCATCCAAATGCTCGGGAGCTCGGTGTTTAATGCGCTCAACAACAGCTTGACGCAAGGCGATTCTGCGCTCTTCCTTGAAGGAACGCTTTCCCTTTACCCCCTGCTCAACCATGGATATGAGCGAACTCATCTTGGTAGGTACAAGCTCGTGCGCCGCGACGGCATGGGCAAGAGCTGTCAAGGATTCAAACAGAGGTTTACCACCAATCCTTTCGTCTTTGTATTCCAGCAGAAAGTGATGCAAGCGCATCAATTCAGCTATGTCTGGAGGTTTCGGAGGTCTAGGCATCGCTTTCAAAAAAGAATACCCCATCCTCCTACCCTAAGGGCACCCTGGCAAAAAGACGATACTATCCGGTACAATCCTGCAATCAGATTACAGGTTCGGGCGCAGGGAGGTACGCGAGTTTCGCTTTATCAGACTCCAGCCCACGAGAAAGGAAGGTAGTGTGTACCTAGAGTTTTTTGGACTGACGGAGGCACCGTTCTCCGTACAGCCTGATCCAAAGTTTGCCTATCCGAGTCAGGAGCACAAAATCGCCATCGCCAAGATGCGCTACGCTGCTGACCAGAAGCGCGGTCTCGCGGTTCTGACTGGTCCTGTCGGCGCAGGTAAGACAACCGTGGCAAATCAGCTCCTCGTGACTTGGGAAGAGGACAAGGCCAAGACTGTGGCTTTTCTCCCTGCCGCCTCGATGCGTACCCCAGCAGCGTTTTTGCGAGCAGTTCTGGAGGCGTTCGATCAGAAGCCAACCCGGACAGCAGCAGACAACCAGCGCTTCCTCGAGCTCTTCCTGCTCTCCGAATATAAAGAAGGGCGTCACTGCGTTCTACTACTGGACGAAGGGCAGAACGTCTCCCCAGACAACATTGACACCATCGCCGAGCTTACCAACTTCCAGACTGCCAAGAGCAAGCTCATAACGATTGTCATGCTTGCCCAGGACAATCTCCCCAACAAGTTGGAGCGCAAAGAGGCCTTCCGCTCGCGTATCGCTGTTGTTGGTCACCTCGATCCCCTCTCTTTTGAGGACATGTGTGGCATGATCTCTCACCGCCTGAAAACCGCTGGCGGGGACAAGATCAACAAGTACTTCAATGAGGAGGCTCTCCACGAAATCTACGCCACCACACGAGGAATCCCCAGAGACATCTGCGTTCTCTGTGATGCCTGCATGGTGAACAGCTACGTGAGTAATCAGCGTGTAGCGAATGCAGCTCTGGTAGAGCAATCCGTCAATGAGATGGCGCGTGAGAAGCGCTGGCCGGTTGAGATCAAGGAAGAAAGCAAAGCCCCCAAGGGCAAGTCAAAGGGAGCTAAGGCATGAGCACACTAGCAGATCTACGCCGTCAAAATATCGCTGAACAAAAGGGTGAAGCTGAGCCCCTTCCCGCAGATGCGGAAGCACGTACTTCCGCACTTACGCAATCAAGCGCTGGAGCAGAACCTCTTGAAGAATCCGTATCTACGGAAATCCGTAAATCCGCAAGCACGCAAGCAAGTAAGGACGTGCGCACGGGAGCAAGGAAGCAAGCACCTAAGCAAGTACGCGCCCAAGCACTTGAGGGCGCACCTACGGGCGGACTTACTGAAGTAGTACGTGAAGCGCTAGAGATGAAACGCAACCATCCTGGTGGGGTGAAAGCGACAGTGGATATGTCACCCGAGCTCTCCAAAAGAGCGAAGAAATACTGCCTGGAGCATGATGTTAGCTCCGTGCGCGTTCTTTGCTTGGAGCTGCTCGATGCCTTCCTCACTGACGAGGGATTCTGAGGACGAGACGATGGAGCCAGATGCCGAAATAGGAATGATCTTAGACCTTCTCATTGGAGAGGGTGTTGTGGCGTACCAGCGTGGCCTAGCACGGGCTGTTGGTTGCCATTCGGCAGGGCTCCTGCTGTCCCAGTTCTGGTACTGGACACAGCGACTTCCTGAGGGGCGAGATGGCTGGTTCCACAAGACCATGCCTGAGATTGAGCAGGAGACCGTCATGGGGCGGCGTGAGCAAGATACCGCTCGCAAGAAGCTGCGCGATCTGGGACTTCTTGAGGAAAAACGGATGGGCCAGCCAGCAAAGCTCTGGTTCCGCTTGAACCGAAAAGCTGTCGTCGAGCTCCTTCGCAAAGATGTTCGAGAGCGTCGTGAGCAGATGAGTTTACAGGACTCCCTGCAATCAGATCTTCAGTTTGGCGCTTTCCGCCAAACTAGATTGGCGGAAAGCGCCAAACTAGATTGTACGAATGCGCCAAACAAGATTGGCGGAAAGCGCCAAACTATTAAGGATACAAAGAATACAGCAAAGAGTACAACAAAGAATACAGCAACAACAACCAGGCGCGAGCTGGAAAGCGAAGGGCTTTTTGCTGCTGTCATTTCTGAGGAGAGAGAAGGGAAGGCACTCAACAGCAACCCTATAGAGCCTCCTGACGAGGCACTCGTAACCCGTCTTGTCGAGGCGGGAGTAGGGAAGCTCGTAGCACAAAAACTTGCTAGTGAACGCCCTGAGGAGTGTAAGCAGCAGCTCGACTATTTGCCATTTGCTGAGAATATTAAGTCTACCAAGGGAGCCTATCTACGCACTGCCATCGAGCAGGGGTTCAGCCCACCTAAACGTTGGCAGGAGGATCAGGAGCACCAGCGCCAAGAAGCCAGCAAGCAGGCAAGAAAATTGGAAGCACAGCGCCAGGGTGAGCTGGAGGCAAAGCGAAAGGCGGAACTGGAGGAGCAACGAAATAAGGTACGGACACAAGACCCAGAGCGCTGGGCGGAGTTGACGAGTCAGGCTGAGGCATTGTTGCCAGCGCTCGTCCGCTCTAAGCCGCAGAGTGCCATGTATCAAGCCTCGCTCCAAACGAAGATAAACGAGCTGCTGACAGCGAGGACATAGGGCAAGAGATGCAAAAACAAAAGAGTCGTTTACAGCTGATGGATCGAGCACGAGAAGTCTTAGTGGGAAGTGGAAATCTTCTCTTTTGCGGGTACGTGCTTACCGTTGTTGTGGGACAATCCATTGAGTTTCGCAACCATTCAGAAAGCATTTTTTTCTTCGGAGCGTTTTTTTTCATCCTCACCATGTCACTCACGGCACTTTTTGCAAGTCTGCTGATACTCGTGAATCGTCGTCGAAAACTAGCGTTACGGCTTCAGCGAACTGCAGCTGTTGCTGGGTTTATTTTAGTCCCTGTACTTTTGGCGAACTATATCACTCAAGGATTTAGCTATGCTGAGGCTAGGATTGCAACCTTATTTGCTCTTCTAGGTATTGCTTTCTGGATGCGATGGTCTAGAAATATATATGCTAAAAACTAGACTGGTCTCTATTTAGTGCTTTATACTCTGAAATTAACTACGAATAAAGGAGCCAATAACCCATAATACTCGTTCTAATTGATTGGTTTCTTCAGGCAAAAATGTTAGATCAAGAGAATTATTTGGGTATATAACTCTGTATAGGCGCTCTTCAGTGTTTTTTATTAGCTGATTGTCTACTTCTGATATGAAAGTTTGTATATTTTTTCCTGCTAAATCTTGATGTTGGTGGAAGATAGCAAGGAAATTCGTAAAAACCTTTCCATCTTCCTGGGTTGGTTTTATCGTCCTTGGATTGGATACCAGGGTGTCAGCCCACAAAAGCTTGCTCCCTGCAATAAAGTACGAGAAGACTGATCTGGCGAATGCCTGTCGGTAGAATGAGGCGGTTCTTGAATCAGTATTCGTATGCATCTGATCAAAGCAGTAGTGAAGCTGAGATAGTGCCTGTTCGTCGAGTCGAAGTGCCGTGAAAAGATTAATCGGAAGCTCATTATCCATATATTTTTTCCTGCCAGGTTTTGAGATGGAATCTCTGATTGATACTACAATTCTATGGTGGTCCTGTTTGTCAAGACAGCCTGGGGCCGCTTTTTAAGAAATTTCTCCCCTCGTTTCGGGGACTCGGTGGGCTCCGTTTCGGAAGCCCTTGCCTGGCTCTTTTCAGGGCTTAGCATAGTGGGGCGACTTTAGTTTTTCGGGCAAAACATACGCTAAGGCAGCTCTAACCAGGCATCCACTTGTACTCCCCGGTCAGAAGAATATGATCCCATAG
>NZ_JACHGW010000011.1 GCF_014202505.1 Armatimonas rosea
GATTTCGAGGCTGCTCTGGCTCTACTAGATCCCACTTGTCATCCAACTACACTCCCGGCAAGGATACCAGCTTTATGAAATCGTCCGTACAGTTGGGTAAAACGGGTAGTAGCAACACCGCGGAACGTATCGAGCTGATTCAGCGTTTCATCCGCCTTTTTGGAGCACAGAATATCTCCTGTCTTTTGGCGGATCGCGAGTTTCTCAGCCGTGGGTTTCTGACGTACTTGGAGAGCCAAAAGATTAACTACTGTTTTCGCGCCAAGTCCAACCTCTTGGTTGCCAATGGACGTGGCGAACTCTGTTGTTCCAGTTGGCTGTTCCGAAACGCTGCTCTTCAACGCCCTCGGAAGTTGGGTAAACGGCTTGTTCTTGGCACGCCTCGGTTTGTCTGTGGAACGCGCCTACCAGACGGGGATTACTTAATCGTGGTAAGTAACTTTGATTCAGGTCTTGAAATCTATGCCAAACGCTGGGGAATCGAGACCCTGTTCGGCAGCCTGAAGAGTCGTGGTTTTGATCTTGAGGCCACCCATGTGAGTGCTCCCGACCGTCTTGCCCGCTTGGTTGCTCTTGTGGCCCTAGCCTATACATGGGCTGCAGTATCTGGTATATGGCTATTTTCTCCGATCCAATTGAAGTTGAAGAAGCATGGTCGTCTGCCCATCTCTCGCTTTCGTCTGGGGCTTGATTGGCTACAGCCGTTGGCTCTTAAATTATGTAGAACTATCAACGAAAATCAGGGAATGTTAGCCCTACAATTTTTGTCCTGTACTTAGGGCTTTAGGTTAATCGCAAAAAAAGTTTGAACTACCTAGGTACTGTCTGTATGTAACCTGTTCATGGTGATTCTGAACTTAGGCTTTTGAGACAGATGCCGTCTCGGAAACACCGACCCTTTGTGAGGCTGTCTCTGGCTTTTGGAGCATTGGAGACCGCCTTCTCGATAGAGTAAAATAGAGCGGTATGGCTGTCTTTGCCGATGCGTTTTCCGAGCGTGAGAACCTGGAGAAAATTGTCACTCTGGGCGACTATCTGGCGATTAAGCAGAACCTGGAGACCCGAGGGATGCTGCGCTTTGTCAAAGAGGGCGGCGAGAGCGGCTACAGTGCGCGGGAGCTCAAGGATGCCAAGGCCGCGGCGCAGCTCACGCGCTGGGTGGATGCACTCAACAACGAGCGCAAGTGGCCGCTCAAACGCTTTGCCGAGCAGCTTAGCCCGATGCTGGCCGACGGGATCGCCGTTGCCGTGGCACCGTCGCACGACCCGTTTGTCACCGAGACCCCGATCCGTGCGCTCGCCCAAAAACTTGCGGCGCTGGGGGAGCGCGTGGACGCCACGAGCTGCCTGCGACGGCACACTAAGATTCGGCGGATCGGCTACGGCGGCCCGAGCTACGTCCATCTTCACCGGGAGACGATTGAGGTCGTGAGCGCGGAGCTCTTTTCCGGGAGGGCGGTGCTGCTTCTGGATGATATCGCGCGCTCCGGGGCGACTTTGCGTGCCTGTCGGCAGCTCCTGCTGGAGCACGGGGCGAGTGAGGTTCAGATGCTGGCGCTGGGGCGAGTCTGGCGGCCCTGAAAAAAATACTGAAGAAGGCTCGTACAATTACCAATAAATATAGTGCGACGCTCTAAGTCCCCTTAGAGCTGAGAGCGAGACGAGACTAAGACCCGCCAGACAGCTGTCTGGCGGCTTTTTTTGTCTTTTGAAGGGCGAGCGCCGCGGCAAAGCCGGGGGGCACGTCGAGGCGCACTAGGGTGAAGCGCTCTGCGAGCGCGGGCTCCAGCGCAGGCCAGACCGTGCGCTTGAGCAAGGGCGATGAAAACCCGCTGCCCTCGGCCTTGATGAGCGCCTCCTTGGCGGTCCAGGCGAGAAAGAAGTCCTCGACAGAGTGAATATGGGAGAGCTCCGCGGGGGTGAAGACACTCCGCCCAAGGCTCTGTGGCTCGATATCGTGGCGGATCTCCTCAATATCGACTCCGTCTGCGCCCAGTGCGATCAGGGCCAGGCCATTGCTATGCGAGACATTGAATGTCGCTCCTGTGCACTCAGGCTTTCCTTGTGGGCCGTAGGTAAACTCCAGCGCCTCGGGCGGGACCTGAAGCCTCTCGCCCAGCACCACGCGGAGCGCACTCCGGCAGACGTGGTATCGCCGCCTGTCCCGCTCGAACCGGAAGCGGGCGGCACGCGCCTGCTCATCGGGGGAGAGGTAGCCAAGAGGGGCCGTGGTATCGAGCTCCAGGAGCCAGACCACGACCCCCTCGGGGGCGCTTACTTGTGTCATGCCGCCTTAATGAGCCGGAGCTCGGGCGGCGCGAGGCGCTGGGTAAGCTCGTCGGCGAGGGTGCGCACAAACGGCTCCTGGATCAGCAGGTGGTGGTCGCCGGGGATATCACAGAGCTCCACTTGGGGGAGCGCCTCGCCCCAGAAGAGAAGCTCGTCCCAGGGGGCGCTGTGCTCCGTGGCTCGGAAGAGGGTCACGGGAGCGTCGTAGGGCTCCGGGTAGTGCGCGTGGATCGCGGCCTCCTGCGCCTGCCGCACCCGCCCGAGCGCCTCCCAGAACGCCTGGTCGGGCTCTTCGGTGGTTGCTGTGGGCTTGAGACGGTCCTGGACTTTTTGGAGCCGGCGCTTCAGGTACTCGCCTTGGCTCTTGGTGTCCAGCTTGCGGAACATGTTGAAGTGCGCCGCGAGCCGCTGGCCGGTTGTCTCCGGGTTGGTAAACTCCGGGTTCTGGCGGTGGTACTCGGGGGCGTAGCTATCGAACATCCCGACAAACTCTACCACATGGCCGTCGCTTCGGAGTGCACGAGCCACCTCCAGCGCGACAATCCCCCCCGACGAGAACCCCGCCACACGGTACGGCCCCGCGGGGAAATGGGCACGGATGAGGGCGGCGTAGTCGCGGGCCATCTCGGGGAGGGACTGGTGCGGCTCTGTCTCGCCGTCCATGCCCGCCGCCTCGATCGCAAAGACCGGCTGGTCCACGCCAAGGTGCTTGGCGAGGTCGTGGTAGAGGACGACAATTCCCTGGACGTGGTGGATCAGGAAGAGCGGCGTGCGCTTGCCATGGGGATTGATCGGGACAAGGGTGCCGCGCGGCAGCTCCCGGCTTGCCATCTCCCCGCCGCTGAGACGGCGACCCTCTTCCCCTGCCACTCGTCGGGTACCCTCTGGGTGGTTGGGAAGAGGGTCAGGATGGGGGGCGAGGCGGGTGGCGATTCCCGTGGGGGTTGGTGTGGCGAAGAGGGCGGAGAGGGGGAGGCGCTTGCCAAACTCGGCCTCGACCCGTGCGAAGAGCCGGATGGCTTTGAGGGAGTCGCCGCCTAGGGCGAAGAAGTCGTCGTCGGGGGAGACGGACTCCAAGCCGAGTGCCTCGGCGAAGAGTGCTTCTAGTTTGCCGCCTAGCCTCTCCCCGCCAGAACCCACCCCACCAGAACCCACCCCGCCTGCGCTCGTTCCTCGCTTCGGCGACCCTCCCTCTCCGAAGGTGGGTAGGGAGGCGAGCTTGGCCTTATCTACCTTGCCGTTTGCGGTGAGGGGAAGTGCGTCGATCGCGACGATCGTCGAGGGCACCAAGTAGGGCGGGAGGGTGAGCTGGAGGGCTTGCTTGAGCGCCGCGGGGTCTGTCTCGGCGACCACGTAGGCGACCAGGGTGCGGCTCCCGTGGGTGTCTGTCGGGGCGAGGGCGGCGGCCTCTCGGACTCCGGGAAGGCGGCAGAGGGCTGCTTCCAGCTCGCCGAGCTCGACACGATTTCCTCGAATCTTGACCTGTGCGTCGGCACGACCGAGAAACGCGATGGTGCCGTCGGCTTGCCAGCGGGCGAGATCACCCGTGCGGTAGAGGCGCTCCCCACCGACCGTAATAAACCTCTCTGCTGTACGCTCGGGGGCGTTGTGGTAGCCGAGTGCCAGACCAGCGCCGCCGGTGCAGAGCTCTCCGACAACGCCGAGCGGACAGGGCTGGTTGTGGGAGTCGAGAATCCGAACGGTCGTCCCGGTGACGGGCTTGCCGATGGGGATGCTCACGCCCTGCGTATCGGCCTCCGTGATGGCGTGGACACAGGTGAACGTCGTGTTCTCTGTCGGGCCGTAGCCATCGAAGAAGCGTGTGTTGGGGAGTTCGGCCAGTGCCTTTGCCACATGGGGCGTGGAGAGCACATCGCCGCCTGCGAGGAGCTGCTGTACCCCGGCAAAGTCTGAGAGCCCCGAGTCCACGAGGGCATGGAACAGGCCTGCCGTCAACCAGAGCGTGGTCACGCCGTTTTGACGCACCGTCTCCCCGAGCTCCGAGAGCGTCCGCGGCCCCTCGGGAGCGACAACAAGCCTGCCGCCGTTGAGGAGCGGCCCGAAGATCTCCAGTAGCGTGGCGTCGAAGGCGAAGGCGGAGTGGAACAGAAAGGTCTGGTTCTCAAACTCTAGCCAGTCGGCGTCTTTGACGAGGCGTGCAATGGCTGTCTGGGTAATCTGCACGCCCTTGGGGGTTCCCGTGGAGCCAGAGGTGTAGAGGAGGGTGGCTTGGGCCATCTCCCTGCCGCTGAGACGGCCTCCCTCGTCCCCTATCACTCGTTCCTCGTTGGGAAGAGGGACTGACACCTTCCCCATTTTTTGCCCCTCTTCCTGCGACGAAGGAGCGAACAAGGGAAGAGGGGTGGCGAGGGACGAGCCGGGGAGATGGCTAATCACCGCGACTGCGCCGCTGTCCTTTCGTAGCCACTCCCGGCGCTCTTCCGGGTAGGCGGGGTCGATGGGGACATAGTACGCGCCTGCCGTGAGAACCCCAAGGACACTGGTGATGGTCTGGAGCGAGCGAGGAAGCTCGATCGCGATCCCGTGCCCCGGCTGGACACCAAGCTCGCGAAGCTGGGCGGCGAGGGTGTCGGCGCTGGCTTTTAGCTCGGAATAGGTGAGGGACTGCGTGCCATCGGTCACTGCGAGCGCATCCGGTGTGGCGTCGGCTTGCTCGGCAAAGAGTGTTGCGAGCGGCGCGAAGCTCCGCTCTCGCTTTCCGCCATCGCCCCAGGCCGCAAGCTGTGCCGCGTCTTCTGGCGTGAGCAGGGGAAGTGTCGTGAGCTCGCGCTCCGGCTGCGCGACGATGCCTTCAAGGAGCGTCTCAAAGTGTGCCAGCCAGCGGGTGATGGTCTCCGCGGAGAAGAGATCGGTGTTGTAGCTCGCCTCCACCTCGATTGTCTTGCCATCGTCCACGAGGTTAAAGCCCAGCTCAAACTGGTAGGCGACCCGTGGGGCCTTACTCATGTGGCTGCTAAGACCGACGAAGCCCAGGTCGCCGCCGCCGGTGCGCTCCAAGTTGAAAGTGGTCGAGACCAGCGGGTTGCGGCTCGGGTCGCGGGGCAGGCTCAGGGCACTGACCAGGGTCCCAAAGGTGCAGTCGCGGTGGTCGAAGGCATCGAGAATCTGCCGCTTGCGTTGCGCGAGGAGCTGGGTGAATGTAGCCCCGCCCGCCCCCAGGATTGGGGGAGCCAGGGGGATGGGGAGTAAGTTGACAGCATGACCGACGAGGGGCGCGTCGGTCTCTACGGTTGTTTGGCCCGCCGACGGCACGCCGATCACAAGCTCGCTCTGGCCCGTGAGGCGGCGCAGGAGGGTCTCGTAGGCGGTGAAGAGGGTCGCAAAGAGGGTTGCCCCTTGCTTGCCCGAGAGCTTGCGGAGCGGGGCGGTTAGGCTCTCGGGGAGGGTACGGTGGATGCGGTCGCCGCGGTAGGTAAAGACAGCTGGGCGGGCATGGTCGGTCGGCAGGGCGAGGGGCGCGAGCTCTACCGTCGCAAGCTGCGCCTTCCACCACGCGAGATCGGAGTCGCTGCTGGGCTTCTGAGCGAACTCCACGAAGCTGTAGGGGGCAGGCAGGGGCTTACCCGCCACGCCCTTGGCGAGCTCATCCAGCACCACCGCCCACGACCAGCCGTCGCAGACAATGTGGTGCGCCGTCAGAAGCAGAACATGGCGATTCCCCCCCAACCCCCGTCCAACGGGGGGGATACAAGGTAGTTCCTCATTGTCCCCCTGCCCGGCGGGGGTTAGGGGGGACGTTATGCGCACGAGCCGGGCGCGCAGAAGCGGCCCGTGCGCCAGGTCAAAAGGGCGGGAGGCCTCGTCTTTCTGGAGCTGTTCTAGCCCTGTCTCGTTGGTCTCGGTGATCGGTATCTCCAGCGTCAGAGAGGGCGCGATGGTCTGGGTCGTGCCATCGTCGCTGAAGGTGGCGCGCAGGGCACCGTGGCGCTCGACAATGCGCTGGAGGCTGCTGGCGAGCTTGTCGGTGTCGAGGTCGCCGTCGAGGTGCACCCCGATAGACTCGTTGTAGGAGAGCGAGGCGGTCTCGCTTTCGTGCGCCGCCAGCCAGACCTCACGCTGCTGCGGTGTCGTGGGAAGCGTCACGGGAGCGGGAGGCGTCAGGAAGCCTCCCTCCGCCATCGCCGCGCAGGACTGCTCGAAGGCATCCAGAATGAAGTCCAGGTCGGCATCGGTGTGCTCGGTCGAGAGGAACGATGGTCGGTTCTCCCAGATGTGCACATTGCGGAGCCGCAGGTGGAAGTGGAGTAGCCCGCCGACAGTCGCGCCGTGGGTATTGAGGTAGAACATCGAGCGGAAGCGCTCCAGCGGGAAGGGGACCCCCCACTTCTTGAGGATCGCGTCCAGCTTTGCCCCGAACTGCTCGCCCCGCGCGGAGATACGCTCGGCGATATTCGGGTCGGCGTTGAGGCGATCCAGCACGGCGTTGGCGGCGGCCATGGCGATAGGATTGCGGACAAAGGTTCCCGCAAAGAACGTCATCCCCACCGAGGGGAACGAGTCGTCGCCGTACTCCCACTGCCCGCCATCGAAGGCATCGAGGAACTTGGCCTTGCCCGTGAGTGCCCCAATCGGGATACCCGCCCCGAGGATCTTACCAAAGGTCTGCATGTCCGGCTCGATCTCGTAGACCCCCGCCGCGCCGCGTCGGCCCAGGCGGAAGCCATTGACGATCTCATCGAAGACAAAGGCGATCTCATGCTCACTGGCCAGCGCTCGGAGGGTCTTCACGAACTCATAGGGCCGCAGGTCGGGGTGGCGGCTCTGCACCGGCTCGACCAGGATCGCCGCGATCTCACCGGCGCGCTGGCGAATGGTCTGGAGGGCTTCGTCGGAGCCGTACTCAAGAATAATGGTCTCCGAGACCGCGCGATTGGGAATCCCCGGGGCGATCGGAAACGACTTGCCACGCCCGTTGCCGCGCACCAGGACCTCATCGTGGACTCCGTGGTAGGCTCCCGAGAACATCACCACTTTATCCCGGCCGGTGACCGTCCGAGCGGCACGGACCGCGGCCATCACGGCCTCGGAGCCGGTGTTGCAGAAGATCGCCCGCTCGGCCCCGACATAGGCGCAGAGCTTCTCGGCGACTGGCCCCGCCAGCGGCGACTGCGGCCCTACCTCGATCCCCAGGTCCAGCTGCTTCTTGACCGCCTCGATCAGAAAGTCGGGGCCGTGTCCAAAGAAGTTCAGCCCAAAGCCCATGGTCATGTCGACATACTTATTGCCGTCGACATCGACAATCTGGCTTCCCTTGGAGCTCTCGGCGACGATCGGGTAGACCAGGTCTTTCCAGAACGGCTTGAACCCCGCCACGGCACGTGGGTCGGAGAGCTTTTGGCGGTGCTGGATCGTGTACTCGCGGGACTTTCGGGTCTTGGCCAGATACTGCGCCGTCAGCTCCGCTAGGTGCGCCTTCTGCTGGGGCGTGAACTCATCGGTCGTGGTCTTCTGGATTGGTCGGAACGGTCCATGGTTGCCGCCACTGGGGGCCTCCCCCCCATCCCCCGCCCGGCGGGGGGGCTCTGCGGTTGGATTCTGGGGGACGTTGGGCGCAGATGCAATATTTAGCGTTGGCTTGACAGGCTCCGGGGCTACGACAGGGACGGTTTGGGCCGTCATCACGCCACCTGCGAGCAAGGCGAGCTGCTGCTGCATGATCGCGAGTTGCTGGGCGACGAGGGACTGAACGGAGCCAACCTCTCCCCCCCAGCCCCCCTCACCTAAAGGCAAGGGGGGAGTAAGAGGCGGGGTTTCTACTCCCCTTGCCTTTAGGTGAGGGACTGGGGGAGAGGTGAGCTCCGGCTCCGGTGCCAGCAAGCCATCCACGTAGCCGGCGAGAGCGGCGGGGGTCGAGAGCTCCTCCATGAGCTGGCGGAAGGCAAGGCTGACCCCGAACTGTTTGGAGAGTGCCTGCGCCGCTTGGGTCAAGAACAGCGAGTCAAAGCCCAGCTCGGAGAAGCTGGCATCGGCGGTGAGGTCGCTGGCGTTCATGCCCGAGAGATCGGAGAGGGTCTCCTGAATCTCGGCGAGCAGGCGGGGTTTTCGGTCGGTGACGGTTTGTGTGGACATAGGCGTGGTGATCTCAGAGGTCGGTTCGATTTTGGGCTGCGCGAAGTAGCGCTGGCGCTCAAAGGGATAGGTCGGTAGGGAGACGCGGCGAGCGGCGGTGGGCTCGGGCAGGGGGACACCGGCCGCCCAGAGCTGGGCCAGCGGGTCGTCGTCGGTGGTGAGGGTGCGTGGTTTCTCGGGGCGTTGCTTGGCCAGGGTCGTGAGGATGCGCCCGGGGCCGCACTCCACTAAGACCGAGCTTGGGTTTGCCAGCAAGACCGAGAGGGCATCGTCGAAGCGCACGGCGTGGCGTAGCTGCTCAGCCCAGTAGCGCGGCGACAGGGCATCGTCGGCGGTGAGCCAGGTGCCGGTGCGGGTCGAGACAATCGGCTGCGTCGGCGCATGGCGCGGCACCGACTCCACAAAACGCTCGAACTCGGCTAAGATCGGCTCGGTCATGGCGGAGTGGAAGGCGTGCGATGTCTTGAGGCGCTTGCCCGCGATCCCGGTCGCTTCCAGGGCCGCGACCTGCTCGAATGTCCCCGAGGCCACACAGAGCTGGGGGCCATTGACCGCCGCGAGTGAGAGCCCGAACTTGGCGAAGAGTGGGGCAGCCTCCGCCTCGGGCAGGCGCACGGCCAGCATGGCTCCACCGGGAAGGCTCTGCATCAGCCGTGCCCGCTCGGCGAGAACGGCAAGGGCATCTGGGAGCGAGAAAACCCCCGCTAGGTGCGCCGCGACATACTCCCCAAGGCTGTGGCCCAGCATCGCGCTGGGGGTGATGCCGTGCGCTTCGTAGTACTTCGCCGCAGCATAGGCGATCACAAAGAGCGCGGGCTGCGTGATCGCGGTCTGGCTCAGCGCGGCTTCGTCGTCGCCGAAGATAATGTCGCGGATATCGAGGCCCAGAGGTGCTTTCAGAAGCGCCGCGCAATCGTCTACGGCAGCCCGATAGACAGCACTCGTCTCATAGAGCCCCTTACCCATCCCGCAGCTCTGCGAGCCCTGGCCAGGGAAGAGAAAGACCACGGACGGAGTTTCGAGGGCCTTTCCCCATGCGCCGCGCTTCTTGTCGGTGAGGGCGGCGATCGCCTCGGCGTGGTCGGTGACACTCACCGCGCGGCGGTGGGCAAACTCCCGCCGCCCGACCCGGAGCGTGTAGGCCACGTCGGCGAGCGAGAGCTCAGGGTGCTTCTCCAAGTGCCGTGCCAAGTTCGCCGCCGCGTTCTCAACGGCAGCTTCGGAGCGTGCGGAGAGAGGGAGGAGCCATCTCTCCGACTCGCTAGGGCTCGCCACCTCTCTTCCCCTCATGGCTCGTGCCTCGCCGGGAAGAGAGGCTGCATCCTCCCGCTTCGCTTGCCCCTCTTCCCGCGACGAAGGAGCACTAGGGGAAGAGGGGAGGCGCTCTAAGGCGCGGGGAGATGGCTCCGGAGAGCTGAATTTCGGTGCTTCGCTCACCACCACGTGTGCATTCGTCCCGCCAAAGCCAAACGAGCTGACTCCGGCGATTCTCGTCTCGGCTTGCCAGGGGCGCAGCTTTGTATTGACAAAAAACGGGCTGCCGGCCCACTCGATCTTGGGGTTGGGTTTATGGAAGTTGATCGCGGGCGGGAGCTGCTGGTGCTTGAGGGCGAGGATGGTCTTGATCAGGCCGGCCACCCCCGATGCCACATCGAGGTGCCCGATATTGGGCTTGAGCGTGCCCAGTGCGCAGAACTGGGTGGCGTCGGTGGTCTCGCGGAAGGCGCGGGTGAGACCGGCGATCTCGATAGGGTCGCCGAGCTGCGTGCCGGTTCCATGGGTCTCGATATAGCTAATCTCATCGGCGCTGACCCCCGCGAGCGCTTGCGCCATCGCGATCACCTCGGCCTGACCGGAGATACTGGGGGCAGTGAAGCCCGCTTTATCCGAGCCGTCGTTGTTGATCGCGGCACCACGGATCACGGCGTGGATCGTGTCGTTGTCTTTGAGGGCATCTTCCAGGCGCTTGAGGACAACCACGCCCACGCCGGAGCCAAAGACCGTGCCGTTGGCGCTCTCATCGAAGGCGTGGACCGTGCCGTCGGGGGAGAGGATGCTCCCGGGGACATAGGTGTAGCCGGTCTCCTGGGGGGAGTAGATCGCCACCCCCCCGGCGAGCGCCATATCGCACTGGAACGACTGGAGGGCATTGACCGCGTTGACCACGGCGACCAGCGATGTCGAGCAGGCGGTGTTTTGGGCGACCGCGGGGCCACGGAGGTTGAGCTTGTAGGCGGTGCGCAGGGCGACATAGTCCTTCTCATTGCCCAGCATCACGGTGATCGCCCCCGCTGTGCGCTCCAGCTCGGGGTTCTGGCGGACGAGGTGCCAGTAGGTGTTGTTGCTCATCCCCGCCCAGACCCCGATGCTGCCGGGAAAGCTCTCGGGGACGTAGCCGGCGTCTTCGAGGGCGCTCCAGCACGCCTCTAGGAAGACCCGCTGCTGGGGATCGGTCGCCTCGGCCTCACGGGGCGGGAAGCCAAAGAAGCCCGCATCGAACTCCTCCGCGCCGGCGAGTGTCCCACGCACGGGGACATAGTCGCCCCCCCCGCCCGCAAGATTGGGGGAGCCAGTCTTTGGGAAGCGCTCAAGCGAGCAGACCCCCTGGCTAACATTCTGCCAGAAGGTCTCCAGATCGGGGGCACCGGGGAAGCGCCCCGTGAGCCCCACAACGGCAATGCCCTGTGTGTCGTCCATAGTTCTCCGCCTTTAGTGTCGGCGAAGTCGAGCGATTGCTTCACGTTGGCGTGCCGCTCGGTCACGAATCTGGCTGTTTTGCGAGGTGCCCCCCCCGCCCCCATGGATGGGGGAGCTGTTTTGGATGCGCTGGGCGAGTGCCTTGGCGCTGGGGTACTCAAAGAGCTCGACGAGGCTCAGCTCAACCTGGAAAAGCTCTTTGATCCCATCGCGCACCATCGGCAAGAGCAGCGAGTGTCCGCCGATATCAAAGAAGACATCGTCGCCGGTGAGCGTCTCCGATGTCCCGATGACCCGCTGCCAGAGCGCGAGAATCTTCTCCAAGGGAGTCTCCCCAGCCGGACGAGAAGCGGGGGGCAGGCTTGTCTGGGGCGCGGGCAGGGCACGGCGGTCCAGCTTGCCATTGACCGTCATGGGGAAGCTCTCCAAGTGCACAAAGACCGTTGGAACCATGTAGACCGGGAGCCGCTCGCGCAGGAAGCTGGCGAGGGCGCTGGGCTCGGGGGCGTGGCCGAGGGTGTAGCCCACCAGCCGCTCGTCGTGCAGGGCGACCGCGCTCCCCCGCACGCCGGGGAACTGCACCAAGGCGGCCTCGATCTCCCCCAGCTCGATCCGGTGCCCCCGGAGCTTGACCTGGAGATCGGCCCGCCCTATATAATCCAGCTCACCGTCGGGGAGGACAGTGACGAGGTCGCCGGACTTGTAGACCCGCTCGCCGTGGTGGGTGACAAAGCGCTCTGCCGTGAGCTCGGGGCGCTTGAGATAGCCGCGGGTCACTCCCACGCCGCCCACCCAGAGCTCCCCCTCGACCACGTGCATGCTCCAGCCGGGGAAGGCACCTCCAATCGGGCTGGCGGTGGAGCTTGTGTCGGCGGCGCGGATACGCCGGTAGCTCACGAAGACCGTGGTCTCGGTGATGCCGTAGAGGTTCCAGAGCGCTGGGGACTGGTCGCCGTAGCGGGCGAACCAGGGCTTGAGGCTGGCGACTTCTAGCTTCTCCGCCGCGAGAATAATCGTGCGCAGGGATTCGAGCTTCGGGGCACGCTCATCTGCCACCAGGAGCTGGGAGAACGCCGTGGGCGACTGGTTGAGCACCGTCACCCCCTCGCGGCGGAGCAGGGCGTGAAAGGCATCGGCAGCCCTGCGCTCGGCATCCGTCGGGATCACCAGCCGGCCGCCGTGCAGCAGTGCTCCCCAGATCTCCCAGACCGAGAAGTCGAAGGCGTAGGAGTGAAAGAGTGTCCAGACATCGCGCTCCGTGGCGGCAAAGTGGGGATTGTCGAAGAGCGGCAGGACATTGCGGTGCTCGACCAAGCAACCCTTAGGCTGACCCGTGGAGCCCGACGTATAGATTACGTAGGCAAGGTTCTCCGCTTGGGCACGCGGCTCGGGGTTCTCCGCCTGCTCATCGGTAATTGCGATAACGGTCGCCGTGGTCTCGGGGAGAGCGATGCCGGGCTGGGTCACCAAGACCGGCGCTTCACAGTCCGCGAGCTGGAAGGCGAGGCGCTCGGTAGGGTAGGCGGGATCGAGTGGGACATAGGCCCCTCCCGCCTTGAGGATGCCCAGGATCCCGATAACCATCTCAAAGCCACGGTTGACCAGGAGCGCGACCAGGGTCTCGGGGCCGACTCCCTCGGCGATCAGCCGGTGCGCGAGGGCGTTGGCGCGGGCATTGAGCCCGGCGTAGGTGAGGGAGCGCCCTTCAAAGGTGAGGGCCGTGGCATCGGGCGTGCGGGCGGCTTGGGCGGCGAAGCGGTCGTGGAGGGTTGTGTGCATCTATTTCACCAAGGAGTAGCGGAGCTTATTAGCCACCCGGCGCGGGAGCTGGCGTGCCTGGTAGAGCGCCGGGTTGCGAAACGGCAGGAGGGCCGCGCGGAGGGCGCGCGTGACCGCCGGGTCGTTGAGGGAATTATCGTCGAGATAGCGCTGAATCCAGAGGAGAATTCTCTCCTTGGCCGGGCTGGGCTTACCAAGCGCCCACTCCCCCGATGCCATTGCCTGGTGGCAGCAGTTATCCGGGTGCTGGCGGTAGAGGCTCCAGGTGTTGCTGGCGGCGTAGACGGGGAACTGCGTAAAGAGGCGCGTGTAGAGGACATTGTCCTCGTAGAGGCCCTTAAAGCTCTCGTCCCAGCCCCCGACCGCGCGGAGGATGTCGGTCCGGGCGATAAACTCCGACGTACACGGCTGAAAGCTCTCGTCGCGGAGCCAGTGGAGCAGCATCTCGGGCGGGGAGAGCTGGCGATCGGCTCTTAGGTTGCCCAGGTTAAGCCAGTCGGCTTGGGGGCTGGTGCTGTCCCAGGAGTGCCAGATCTTGCTCCGGCCAAACAACGCGACCGACTCGGGGTTGGCCCGGAGGATTCCCACCTGCTCCGCGAGCTTGTTGGGAAGCCAGAGATCGTCGGCATCGAGGAGTGCCACCAGCTCGCCCTGGGCCTGCGCCAGCCCGAGGTTACGCGTGGCGCTCATGCCACGGTTGACCCCACCCGGATGCTGACAGTAGCGAATCTTCTCAGGGTGACGTGCGGCATAGACCTGCGCCAGCTCCGACGAGCCATCCTGCGAGCCATCGTCGACAAGCAGGAGCTCCCAGTGCGTGTAGGTCTGGCTCAGCACGGAGTCCAGCGCCATGGAGAAGAAGCGCCCCGGATTGTAGAAGATCACCACAACCGAGACCAAGGGATCTGTGTTCATGTCTTCGGCATTGTGCAAGTTGTATGCCGAAAGTGCTAAAGCCTAGCGCAGCTCGTACAGACCCCGTGCGGGCAAGACGGGCAGGGGCTTGATATCACAGCTCACCAGCTCTTTCATAAAGGCATGGTCGGGCTGTCCCGGGGCACTGACGATATAGCGAATCTTCACCGGACCGATACCGGGGGCAAACCAGCGGGTTGTCCAGAAGCGGGCCGGCCCTTCCTTGAGCTGTGCCTCGAGGTTGGTATCGACCCGATAGGTGGTATAGGTGCCTGCAGGAACCACGACCTGCTCAACCGAGCGGAGACGCGACTTCGAGGTGCTTGGCACGAGGCTCCCGCGCATCGCGACACCGCCTTGCCAGGAGACGACGGCATCGAAGGCGAGCGGGGCTTGGATCAGGGGCATCGGCGGCTTGAGAGTTACCTTGTCCTGTCCCCCCGCGGAGAGCTGCTTGATCTGCTCCTCGGTGATCTCGTAGAGCTCCTCGCGGTCCGGCTGCCCGACCCGCTTGCTCGAGAGGACGATCGCCTTGGTTCCGTCGATCTGACGTGTCCCTGTGACCATGATCGTCTCTTGTCCCGTCTCGCCCTCTGCCAAGCGATAGACCCACTTGCTGCCAATCGTGGTGGGAAAGAGGGTCTTCTCTAGGGGAGGTGGAGGCGCATTGAGCTCCCGAGGCGTGTGGATGAACTTATCGTCGCTGCCACTAGCAACGCGGACATTCTTACAGCCTACGGGGAGAAGGAGTAAGCCCAGAGTGAGGGCAGTGAGAGCTCTCATGCGCCCTCCTTTCCTTCTTTGAGGAGGGCATGGTAGTAGGCCTTGGAGATGGTATGCACACCACGCTGAGCATTGAGACCGTCCGGGTCTTCGTCCTCGGAGTAGGCCGTGTAGATACGCAAGAGCACCGACTGCCGCCCCAGCACGACCGCGCCAAAGCCGGTTCGGAGGCGTGCGGGGAAGTCGCGGTAGTTACCCATCATCGGCTCGCAGGTCGTGGCACCGTCGCGGCTCTGTTGCCAGTAGTACATGATAATTCGTAGCTTCGGGTTATCGCGCCGTCGGAAGATCATCGCGCGGACCGGCGCGGTTCCTAGTCCATCGATAAGAAACTCTTTGAGTGCTGTAAACTCCCAGGAGCCACTGCCTCCCACACAGACAGTCGGGTCGTGGAAGTTCTCAAAGGGGCCGGCTGTCACCAGAGTAGCAAGGACGCTGTCGCCGGTGCCGTTGCTATAGACCCGCTGTAGGGCACGGGGAAAACCCAGGAGGGCCAGCGTGTCGCGGGCGACCGGCTGCTGCGTCCCTTCCCACGTTCCCACATTGTCTGGCACGGGAGGGAACCAGCCTCCTGCCCACTCCAGGCGTTTCTGAGAGAAGAGACTCAGGGCCGATGCTACCGCGATAATCGCCGTCATCTTTGCAAAAGAGCGTGGTACCATCTCTACTTTTTCCTCTGCTGTCGCTTACGGTCGCTATTTTTAAGGGCTTTGTCCAGGGCTTTATTCGTGCTTCCTAGGACTTTAAAGAGCCGCCCAATACCCACAAGCCCCTTGTCCAAGAGCCACGTGAGAGGGCTAAAGAGTACCGTGACTCCCTTACCAACGCCTTGGCCGGTCCGGGCAGCACTCCCAAGGGCACGGTCCATGGGGCGCTGTATCGCACTGCTCAGGCGCTCCAGGAGCGTGAAGAACTGGCTCAGCCATGCGGGGCGCCGAATCTTTGTGGCGATCTTAAGGATCACAAAGGTGAGTGCGATCGAGAGGGCGCTAAAGACCCACGGAGTGGTCTCGGCAATCCGGGTTGCCACCGCGAGATTGGAGGGGGCCAGCAGGCACAGGAGGAGCATCCGTAGAAAGTGCACCAGGAACGCCACTGCCATCCCCACGGTCACCTGGAGGAAGATGCGGCGGGCGGGAAGGGTGCGTGCGAGCCCGTAGGCCCAGAAAAAGAGCAGAGCGGCAAACACCCCCTGGGCACCAAAGAGCTCAAAGCTCATGGGAACGCTGACTCCCTTGACAAGGAGCCGGTCGCCCGCGAGGAGGGGAGAGAAGCCAATCCGGTTGAGCACCGACGTGATGAGGCTCAGGTAGATCTTGAGGGACTGCTGGTTGACCACCCCGACTGCGGTCTCGGGGAGCCAGGGAACCACCAGGAGCAGGTAGGCGATCGGGCCAGGGATCGCCTTGAGCATCCGGCGTCCGTAGGTTCGGACAAACACGCCCAGGAGCATGAGGACAAGCCCCAAGATCCCGACCAGTGCGAGCCGAGAGAAGTGCGCGAAAAAGTACAGGAGGCAGCCCACGACAAGAAGGCCGACATTGCCCTCCGATGTCCGTTTGTGCGAGTAGCGCTCGTTGCGCTTCAGGTTCGCCCAGAGTGTGGCCAGCCGCGCACGGCTTCCCCAGAGGGCGAAGGGAAAGCCAAGCAGCACGAGGGGCTGTGGCGCGGTGACCTGGTACTCCAGGAACCAGTAGTCCTTCATCCACTGGAACGGGATGATCCAGGCCGTGGCATAGACCAGCAGAAGGATTACCCAGTGGCGCTCTTGCAGAAGAAAGGGACCAAGCCTTGTGAGACGCTGCATCTACTTTCCCTGCACCATGTACTGCTCCAGCACCTCCGCAGCGGGCTTCCCACCGTCGGCATACTGGCGGCTGACCAGGCCAATATCTTTGGAGAGCCACCGAACACTAGGGAAATGCAGGGCTTTCTCTCCGGGTCGCTCTAGGGTAATCACGGAGTCGAGGCGGTAGGCCTGGAAGCGCCCCTTGCGTGTCGTCAGGGTCTCAGGCGAGGAGATTCGACTAAACCCGGTCGCCGGATATCTCTTGTTTTGGAAGACCACATTGCCCCGCCAGGTCAGCTCCGAGCCCTCATCCAGACGCGGCTTAAGAATAGGCAGGGGGGGATCCAAGACAAGAAGCTCGGGCTTTTTCTCCCCATAGGCGAGCAAGTAGAGCCCCTTTTCGTCGTTGCGGTAGACCTCCTGCCGCCAGAGAGCGCCGTCCCGTAGGTACTGGACATACATGCCTGTCGCTGCTCCCACCTGCTTGGCACCCGCGACAAGGATCTTGTGTCGGTGGTGGTTCCCATCGCTCACCGCATCCATCTCCCAGTAGTTACCAGGGGCCAAGGGGAAGACCTGCGTGCTGGTCACGGTAGATGTCGGAGGGGTGTAGTCCTTCAAGAAGTCGCTGTCCTCACCGCCGGTCGAGATCTTGGGAGCACACCCGAGTAAGGGAGCGATACAGAGGGCTGCTAGGCACCGAGAAAGGAGTCTCACTTGCCCCCCTTTGTGTTTTGCTCGTAGAGGCTACGGGCGATCAGGTCAAGGTTTCGTCGCGCCTGTACCCCGTTCTTGTCGTTTGCTGCGATTCTGCAGTAGAGGCGGACCAGGCACACGGGCTCCGTCCGCACCACACTGGACCACCCCAGGTTGAGCCGGTCGAGGACTCCTTGGCGAAGGCCACGCTCGCCAAAGAGGCTGGTCTGTCCGCTCGGGGTCTGGAGCCAGGCGTAGCAGAGGACCCAAAACTTTTGATTGGGGACTTTTAGCACCCAGGCCCGGATAGGCTTATCGGGGCCGAACAGAGGGATGCTCCGCTGTGCGGAGATCTGGAGCAGGGAGAACATGTCCGGCTCACGGTAGGCCTCAAAGGAGCGTGGGGCGATCAGCTGGCAGGTGACATGCTCGTCCAAGGGGCTCTGGTAATCGACACCATGGGCCTTGGGTAGGGCGAGGCTGAGTAAGAACTCTTGAGGCAGGGGCGTGTCTATCGCCTCCCAATTCCCCGCGGTCAGGGGCGGTGTGAGGAGCCAGTCCGCGTTTCGTCCCTGGCGGATCACGAGAAACACAGCGGCTGCGGCAAAGACAGCAAGGCAGACCCCAAGCTGCTTGATGCGTTGCGGATCGATGGTCATGCGTCTACCTCAGGCTGAACCTTGTTGCGTGGCGAGAGAAGTCGCCGTGTAAAGAACCAGGTTAGCCCCCAGATCAGGAGAATGGCAGGGAGCGCGGGAATCTTAACACAGATCTCGGCGACAGAGCGATTGCCATTTGCGATTAGTCCTAGGGTCAAGAGGCGCAGGAGGCTCACGACACAGGAGACAAATCCGGCAATAATCAGAGCAACCAGCCCGCGCCCAAAGGAGCTTCGACGCCAGATGACATAGGCGAGTGTGCCCACGACCGCAAAGAAAAACGTTCCCAAGCCACTGAGCGAGGGGGTCACTTGCAGCGTATAGCCCGACCCCTGCATGGTCACGTCGGTGAAGAGGACGCGGTTCTTGGTCGCCAGGAGCTCTAGCGCTCCCCCGAGCATCGCGGCCCCGGTCATCTGGAAACGGAGGGTCAGGTTTTGTAGGAGCCCCGACGGGAAGGGCACCATCAAGAAGAGAAAGAGCAGCGGAGAGAGAACGACGCGCAATAGAAAGGGACCGGCGAGTGCGTAGCACCCACCGCAGACCATCAAGCAGAGGCAGAACATGCTGACCGCCGGGATGCTTGCAACCAGGCCAAAGAGGAGCCCGAGCCCCCCAAGGAGCACCAAGACTAAGTTGCCACTGCGCCGGGGATCTCTCGGGTCGGGGAAGAGCTCGACGAGCTCGGCAGCGGTCTCCCGCCACTCGGAGCGTCGGGACCAGCAGAGGAACGCAACCACGAGGGGAATCCATGCCTGGAAAATGACCTGGGAGTTTGGGGCTAGCCAGACGGGAACCGTAAGTCGAAAGGGAGCCCAGAGCAAGACGATTCCTGGTAGTAACACCCAGAGCCAGGTGAGAGGGAACGGTTGGACCTTCCCTGGTGTTGCAATCCCGTTTTTAGTCACAATAGTAGATATGTTACCATAGCGCACCGGGTTCGCTCCCCACTAAGCTTAGTGCTTGTTGGCAATTCGGGCGGCGAGCGCAAAGAGCCCCGCTAGCCCTGCGAGGCAAAAACCGATCGCCCCTCCGAAGTACTCCGGAGCACCCAGGTAGCGTGAGATTGCGGCTCCTAGCGCCCCCATGACAACGGCGAGCAAGATGCCACCCATAAATGTCTTCCACCAGTACGGTCGCTGAGATTTCATTGTTTTGTCGCTTTCGACGGCGCGTGGGTGCTGGGCTGGCTCGCCCTCGCCTGGTTCAGGAGCCGAGCACCGTGCCCCCCGGGATCAAAGAGCTGCCCTTGAATACTGCGAAGAGGCTCCAAGACGGCTAGGGCGTCGTCGAAGCGCTGCGCATTGACATAGGCCTCGCCCAAGGCGATCCTCCAGCTCCAGTTGCGTCCCGCATCCCGAAGTAGAGGAACCCCGCACAGGAGTGCTCCCAGGGTAAAGAAGAGGTTGCCCAGCCACGGGCGTGCGAACCAGAGTGGCTTGAGGAGCGTGAGGAGAATGCCGCAGGCAACCAGGCGGACCAGAAGCAGGGTCACGGCGCGAAGCTGGCGCTTGAGAAGGGTACGGAGCGCGGCCTCTCGGTCAGGAAGCGGCGCGGTGGTTGGGCGGGGCGGCACAGCTCATTGTACCGCTCCCGAGGTCATTTCTATGCAGCACGCCCACCCGAAACGAGGGTCAAAGGCGTGTGGAAGCGCTGCGACTGTACCGGCGGCGGCTCCGGGTGCTCGGGATGCTCGATCACCACCCACTCCGCCACCACGGCATCGTCCTCCACCAGGGCAAGACGCCGCGGACGACGCGGTAGCTCGAGCGCGCGCTCGGCCGCCCACTGCTCGATCTCACGGCGCGCTTCGGTGCGATTGCGCTGGTCGCTGGAGACAAGGACACAGTTTGTGGTAGAGCGAGTCGGGAAGATACTGATCATGTTCCCAGTATCGGCAGACACACCTATCGGGCTCAGGGCTCGCCAAAAGACCCGTAGTCTTGCGAGGGCAGTAACGAATTGGTGGCGTGCGGCGTATAATAAGACCATGTCTACCACGCCTGCGTCTTTGGAAAACTCCGCTCTCGCGAAAAAGTACCAAAAACCGGCCTTCCCTTACCTTGCACCCGCCATCTTGGGGATCCTCTTTCTCCTGCTGTATGGCCTGGGAAACTGGCCGGGAATGCCGGGATTTGCGGAGGGGAACCAGTCTACCCTGGGCTTCCTCGGCTTTCGCTGGGCGACCGATCCCAGTGCGACCCATGGCTGGCTGATCATCCCGATTGCGTCGGCGGTTGTCTGGTACAAGCGTGAGAAGCTGCGCCGCATCCCGCTGACCTCCGATAAGCGCGGGCTCGGGGTGGTGGCGGTGGCGCTGCTGATGCACCTCGTGGAGAAGACCCTCGATATCAATGGCCCCTCGCCGCTCTCGATTCCGATCTTCCTCGCGGGGGCGGTCTGGTACCTCTGTGGCACGGCGTGGCTCCGCGAGCTCGCCTTTCCCATCGCCTACCTGACCTTCTTCCTCCCCATCCCCGGCGGCCTGACCCAGCCGATCTCCTTTCCGCTGCGCCTGATCGCCACGGGAGGGAGCAAGTGGATTGTGGAGCACTTCTTCCACCTGAGTATCGCGGGCTCTGGGATGGACATGGAGTTTCCCTTCCTCAAGACCGGCGAGACCGTGCGCATCAAGATCGCCGACCCGTGCTCGGGGATTCACTCGCTCATGGCCATCAAGGCGCTGCACGCGATCACGGCCTACATCTCCCGCCTGAAGCTCTCCTGGAAGTGGGTGCTGTTCTGGCTGGCGCTGCCCATCACGCTGGCGGCCAATGTCATCCGTATCACGCTTCTCTTGCTGGTCTGCTCCTACTACGACCCCAAGTTCGGCCTGGGGACCTTCCACGATGCATCGCCCTACCCGCTCTTTATCATCGTGCTGCTCCTGCTGGTCTCGATCGGCCGCTTCCTAGAGCGCGTCTCTGGCGGCGAGAAGTGGTGGAAGGCGCGCCACGAAAAAGAGCAGGCGGAGTGGGCTGCAAACCCCATCGAGACGCCCTGGCGACGTGAGGGGCCAACACCCAAACTGGCCCTCCTTGGGGGGATGATGGCCGGTGTTCTGGTCGTCTCGCTCTTTGCCTCGGTGCGGGCGCAGTTTAAAGCCCCTGTCGCCGATGTCCGCCAGATCGCTCCCGAGAAGGGGCGCTGGACAAGCCCCGGTGGCGATATGTCCGACCCCGCGCTGGCCGAAGCGGACTCGTACCTGATCCGGGACTACCTGCGCGACGACGGCCAGCACGTGCAGCTCCTGGTGGTCTACCGCCGCTACGGTCGCCGCGAGTTTGCTCACCGCCCCGACCAGTGCTTCCCCGCGGGCGGCTATGTCGAGCTGAAGAAAGACAACACCACTCTCGCGTGGGCCGGCCGCGACGACAAGGCGGTGCACATGCTCTTTGACGGGAGCAAGGTGGAGCTGAGCACCGGACAGAAGGGCCTGCCGACGACAACCGTGAGCTACTTCTTTGTCTCGGGGAACCGTAGCGAGTCGGACTTTATGCGCCAGCAGCTCATCATGGCGACCGAGCGGCTCTTCCCCAATAAGAACGGCTGGACCTTTGTCCGCCTCGTGAGCCCACGGGTGACCACCGACGACGATGCGCTGGCGGCACAGCAAGAGTTTATGAAGACATTTGAGAGCGATATCCGCAAGGTGATCACCACCGACCCGGAGACGGCAGGGAAAGAGGGCGCGTGAAGCTGGCGGTGTTTGTGGGGACAAAAGGGCGGGGCTCGAACCTGATGGCGGTCCACGCCGCCACCCAAGACGGGCGGCTCGCGGCGACAATCCGCTTGGTTGTCGGGACGAAAGACGATGCACCAGCACTGGTTCGCGCCCAGGAAGCCGGGATTCCTGTCGCGGTGGTGCCCACGGGGGACGCCTACGAGAGCCGCTTGCTGGCGGCCTTGGAGGCGGCTGAGATCGACACGATCGCGCTGGCGGGCTACTTGCGTAAGCTCCCCGAGGCCGTGGTCGAGCGGTTTCGGGCACGGATTGTCAATGTCCACCCCGCTCTCCTGCCGTCTTTTGGGGGAAAGGGCATGTACGGCCACCATGTCCACGAGGCGGTGGTCGCCTACGGCTGCAAGGTCAGCGGCTGCACGGTGCACTTTGTGGATGCCGAGTACGATACCGGGCCGATTCTGCTCCAGCGCACGGTCGCGGTGCTCGACGACGACACGCCGGAGTCGCTGGCGGCACGGATTCTCCCGGAGGAGCACGCGGCCTATGTCGAGGCACTCCAGCTAATCGCAACCGATCGCGTACGCCTCGAAGGGCGGCGGGTTCGGATCGCTCAGACTGTCTGACTTGATTGACACCGAGAGAGTGATCGGCTACACTGGCCGGGTATATGGACCCACAGACGCTCGGTGCTCGAATCCAGCGCATTCGACAGCGCCAAAACTTCTCCGTTCGTGATCTCGCGGAGAAAGCCGGAGTTAATAAGAACACGATCCTTCGTCTGGAGAAAGGCCTGACCCCCTCCTACGCGACGCTCAACCGGGTGTGTGAGGCGCTGGGGGTGCATGTCGCCCAGCTGACCCAGCCGGAGCCGGAAGAGGAGCAGACAATCGCGCTCCATGCACGGGCCGAGGAGGGACGGGAGCCGCTGGCCGCCGATGAGTCGGTACTCCTCTCCGCGCTGAAGTGCCGCCTCCCCGGTGGCCGGATCAACGCGGCGATCATGGAGCTCTACGGAGAGAGCGAGTCGATCACACACCCAGGTGAGGAGCTGGTCTTCTGCCTGCGTGGCTCGGCGCGGGTGACAGTCGCGGGGCGCACGTACGAGCTCGGTGAGGGCGATGCCGCGACGTTCTGGAGCGCGGAGCGGCACTCCTACGGCCCTGCGGAGGACGCCACGGAAGAGCAGCTCCCGGTGATTTTACTGATGGCTTGGGTCGATGCCCGTGAGGGTGAGACGACCCGGCCCTGAGAGGAAAATAGCAATATGGCACTACTTCAAGCACTCTTGCTGCCCATCGCACTGATGGCACAACAACAAGGCCAGCGGGTTCCCCCCGTGGCACAGGCACAGCTCACCCAGCAGCTCGATGGCGCAAGGGCACTCGGCTACTACCCGATCCGCGCCGAGCTCACGGAGACCAAGTCTGCTGGCGTCACCAAGGAGCCGACCTACGCCGGGAAGCCACGCTACACCGTGATCAAGCTGGGCAGCGGCCCCAAGGCAGACCATGTGGCGGTTGTCGATGAGCCTGCAGGCGGGGAGTTTAAGATCTACTTCGATGCCAATGGCAACGGCGACCTCACCGACGATGGCGATGGCAAGTGGGTGAAGAAAAACGAGGCACAGGGCCGGACGGTCTATGGGGTCAATAGCTTTGTCGCCAAGGTCTCCTACGCGGGGCGAAACAATCAAGAAACTACCGCAGACTATGGGCTGGGACTCTACCGGATTGTCTCGGCTACCCCTCAGAACTATCTTCTCTACTACCGCGAGACCGCTCGGGTTGGGGAGCTCAAGGTGGGGGACAAGACCTACAAAGTGACCCTAGCAGAGAACGATGCCGACGCGCTCTACAACAAGCGCATCAACGACGACGGCAAGCCGGTGAACAACCGCGGGGAGCTCCTACCAGATACCACGAAGCAAAACGATGTCTGGCTCGTGCTTGAGGGCGAGGATAAGAAAAAACAGCGCGTCGATGCACGTGCCCCGTTTTTGCTGGATGGCAAGGTCTACGAGGCGCGCCTCGGGGCCAATGGGGAGCGTCTCTCGCTGGTCGCCTCCGAGCGAAAGCCCAAAAAACTTCCCGTTGCCGCGGAGCGCAAGCCGCTGCTGGCAGTCGGAACGCCCGCCCCCGACTTCACGGTCATGACCCTGGAAGGGAAGCCCATCAAGCTCTCCGATCTGCGTGGCAAGACGGTCGTGATGGACTTCTGGGCGACCTGGTGTGGCCCGTGCATGCAGACCATGCCCCATATCGAGAAGACCTGGCAGAAAGTTAAGGGCCGCAACGATATCACGGTTCTTGGGGTCTGTGTCTGGGACGATAAAGCTGCCTATGACAAGTGGGTGCCGGAGAACAAGGCAAAGTTTAGCTTCCCGCTGGTCTTTGATCCCGCCGCCAAGGACAACGCGAGCTCGATTGCGAGCAAGCTCTACAATGTCAGTGGCATCCCAACCACCTACATCATCGACAAAGACGGCAAGATCGCCGCGAGCTTTGTGGGCTCCAAGGACATCCCTGAGGGTGTCGAGCCCGCGCTGAAGAAGCTCGGTGTGTCGCTCGACTAGGACAAAAGAAAACGGCCCCAGGAGCACCGCTCCTGGGGCCGTTTTTCTATCTCAGCCGAACCCCGCACGAGAGGGTCTGCACGGTGGTCTTGCCGCTACTCATCGCGCGGCTGACCGGCACCTTGCGCCCGTCGTAGATGCTGGAGTAGAGGTTCATCATGGTGTTGATGTCCCGCACCGTGATGGTCAGCGAGTCCTCCCCAACAATGGCGTGCATGATGTCCGCAGGATCGTCGCTGTGGCCCTGGACGCCGCCGCCGTTGATGCCGAGGGCGTGTCCGAACTCATGGGCCGCAAGCGCCGTGAACCCGAGCCGGTTGGTATTCGAGTTCAGCACGGGAACCTTGGTGGGGTCGAAGGTAATGACGGCCTTCAGGAGGGGCTTTGGCAGACTCAGCGCCGATGCGGTCGTGGTGGTCTGGGCGAGAAAGCCACTGGCATCGCCCATCTGTAGGACGATGGTCGCATCCGCTTCCTGGGTAACCACGGTGTAGGTGATCCCACTGCCCAAGGCGTTCATCCAGCGGTCGATTCCGTCAAGCATCGCCGCTTTGTAGTCGCTGGCGACACTGGCGGCGAAGAAAACCTTCAGCGGGAGCTTGTCGGCGGGCCAGAAGAAAGCGTCGATCTGGTTGTAGTTGGGGGTGAGCTGCCCAGTGCGCACTCCTGCCGGCCCGTAGAGCGCGGTCACGGTGTCGCCGTTGGCGAGCTCACTGGGCAGCGTGCTGATTGTCGCATTCGTGCTGAAGTTTGTCCCATTGCGCTGCCAGGCAACAAAGGCCTTGTCGCCGTAGCTCGCGGGAGCACTGAGGAGGTTTGACCCGACGAGCGCTGTGGTAACGGTCCGTGGGGTTCCTGGCACGAAACTACTGCTGGTCCCATTGACTCCCAGGGCCACACTCCCACGGGAGCCGGTCACCGTGAGCTGGAAGCTACGGGTCGGGACCGGAGAGGGCGTGGGCGAGGCGACAGGAGCAGGTGTCGGGGTCGCCGTCGGGGCGGGTGTCGGGGTTGCGGAGCTGCCCGCGCTCCCGCCTCCACAGCCCACGAGAGCGACAGTGAGCGCAGAAAAAACAACAAGTAAGGGTAGATAGGGACGCATAGGGTTCTCCATGGAATTGACAGGTTCAGGCCTCTCGTAATTGTATTATGCCGCTTTTGCCCCGTTTTCCTAGACCTAGATAGGTGCATTCCTAAAGGCTGGCACGGCCCTCCCAGAGGTCTTGGGCAATTGTCGCGATCTGGGCTATCTGCTCGGGAGCGGCGAGCAAGACACTTTGTTTGATCCAGCACCCCTCTTTCCTACTGACTCGCTCCATCACGGGGCAGCGCTCGCGGTGGGTCTCGGGGGAGGCATAGCCGGCGGCACTCGCGCTCCAGGGGCCAAAGCGTCTTTCGGCAAAGACCGGCCAGTCGTAGAGCGGGGCGGTGTAGCCAGGCTGCACGGGGACACCGGCTGCGTTCATCGCCGCCACGAAGTTTGCGCGTGGCACGCCCCAGGCGGATTCGTCGTAGCGGAAGCAGTAGAGATGGTAGCCATTGGTATCGCAGCCAAGCTCCGTACGAGGGAGGGGACGAATACCTGGGATCTCTGCCAAGAGAGAGTCGAGGAGCTTTCCGTTGGAGTCCCGTTGGGCGGCCTGCTCCGGGAGGCGGGTGAGCTGTGCGCGCAGGAGAGCGGCCTGGAGCTCGGTCATGCGGTAGTTGCTGCCCAGGATCTGACCCTCCGAGCCCCGTCCCCAGTCCGACTGGGACCGAACCCGCCGGTAGAGGGGCTCGTCGTTGGTCACCACGATCCCCCCCTCGCCGCAGTTGAGGTTCTTGCTCGCCTGGAACGAGAAGCACCCGACGTCCCCGAGCCCCCCGACTTTACGGCCACGGTAGACACTGCCATGGGCATGGGACGCGTCTTCGACGAGCGCGAAGCCGTGCTGCTTGGCGATCTCCGAGAGAGCATTCATTTCGGCGGGCATCCCCCCTAGGTGCACGGCGATTATGGCCTTTGTTCGCGGTGTGATCGCCTCCACCACGCGCGCCGGGTCGAGGCAGAACGAGTCGGGGTGGATATCGACAAAGACCGGAACCGCGTTGCACTGCACCACCGCGCCGACGGTTGCCACAAACGTATAGGGGGGGACGATCACTTCGTCGCCCGCAGCGATCCCCAGCGCGAGGAGAGCGAGCTTGAGCGCGGTCGTCCCACAGGGGGTCGCGACGCCGTAGCGGCACTCTTGGTAGGCGGCAAACTCCGTCTCGAACTGCTCCGCCTCGGTGCCGGTTAGCCGGCCCCAGTTGCCACTGCGGAGCACACGGAGCACGGCCTCTTCTTCGGGCGCACCAAAGATCGGCCACTCGGGCCAGGTAATGGGGTTCATGGCGCTCAGTTCGCCAAGTGTTACGCAAAAACCTCTCAGGCGGCTCTGCGTTGGAGAAGCTCCCCCTGATTCGCTAGTGTCGGATAGCTCTTGAGAAATGCATCGGCTTGTGCTAGCCCCATAGGACGCCCGAGGTGGTACCCTTGCCCATTGTCACAGCCCAGCTGCCGGAGCAGGGTGGCTTGTTGCTCATTCTCAATGCCCTCTGCCGTGACCTTCATCTGCTGGGAGCGGGCGAGGGCGACCACGGCCTTGATGATGGCCTTGTCCCCACGGGCCGAGCGGCTGTGGGTCTTGGTGTGGTCGGTGAGGCGGTCCACGAACATACGGTCGATCTTGAGAATCTGGATGGGGAGGCGGGAGAGATAGGCCATCGACGAGTACCCGGTGCCGAAGTCATCGATGGCGAGCTGGATTCCCAGAGCGGAGAGGGTATCGAGCATCGCAAGATTTTGGGCGGAGTCGGTCATGAGCACGCTCTCGGTGATCTCCAGGGTGAGTGCGGAAGCGGGAAGCCCACTCTCTTTTAGGATCTGCTCCACCTGCTGGGCGAGCTTGGAGTCGCGGAGCTGGAGGGCGGAGAGGTTGACACTCACCCCGACCGGAAATCCCTGACGGTGCCAGGTGCTCGCGGTGGCACAGGAGCGGCGCAGCAGCGCCATTCCAAGCGGTAGGATGAGCCCCGTCTCCTCCGCGACCGGGATGAACTGCGCGGGAGAGATGAAGCCGCGCTCGGGGTGTTTCCAGCGGGCGAGCACTTCAAAGGCGAGGAGATCGTGGGCATGGAGCAAGAAGATCGGCTGGAAGTGCGGCTCGATCTCCTCATGCTGTAGGGCGCGTCGCAGCTCGATCTCCAGCTCAAGCCGCGAGTGTGCGGTGACCTCGAGGCTGTCCACAAACGGGGCGATCTTCCCCTTGCCACTGCGCTTGGCATGGTACATCGCCATATCGGCGCGGCGGAGAAGCTCGGTGGGGTTGCCCACGGGCGCGCAGGCGACCCCAACACTAGCCGAGAGAATAAAGGTGCGACCGTCTATCTCCAGCGGGGCACTGAGCTGCTCCAGAAGGTGCTCGCTGAGCACCTGAACCACACTCTCGTCGAGGGGCTCGGGGAGCAGGACCGTGAACTCATCGCCCCCTAGGCGCATGAGCTCGGCCTGCGGAGGGGCCGCGGCCCGGAGCCGCTGGGCGACCTCTTGGAGTACCTTGTCACCCACCAAGTGGCCCAGGCTATCGTTGATTACCTTGAAGTTGTCGAGATCGAGAAAGAGCAGAGTCGGGCTTGCGTCAGGAGACCCCAGGAGCGTCTCCAGGCGCTGGAGCAGGGTCAGGCGGTTTGCCAGCCCTGTCAGGGGATCGTGGTGGGCTTGGTAGTGGAGGACCTGATCGGCGACATGGCGCTCGGTGATATCGACACAGACCCCGACCAGCTCCCAGGCACCTGGTCCCGTGCTCTCGATGCGCACATCTTCGCGGAGCCAGCAGATCTTCCCGTCTGCGAGGGTAATGGCGTACTCTTGATGGTAGGACGGGTGTCCTCCCAGGAGTGCCTGGACGGCGAGCTGGTCGGTGAGGGCGCGGGTCTCCGGGGTACGAGCCGAGTAGAAGTCGTCGAAGAAGTTGGGGTGGGAGCGTGCGATCGGAAGCCAGCGCTGGGCGGCGTCTTCGTCCAGGACGCCAACCTCCCAGAGGAAGAGCCCGTCGCGGAGGGTGACATGGGCCTGCCAGAAGAGGGCACAGGCGCTGGTCATCATCTGGCGCTGGCGCTGCTCGGCGCGGTGTGCCTCGGTCCGATCCAGGCAGACCCCCACCAGGAGCCACTCGTGCTCGTGTTGCGGGATCAGCTGCACACTCTCATGGAGCCAGCGCATGGTCCCATCGTTGAGCAGGATAGGAAACTCGTGGGAGTGGTGCGGTTGGCCCTGCTCGAGGGCGGCGATAAGGTCCCGTTGTCCCTCCTCGCGGCTCTCCAGGGGACGTGCAAGGTGGAGATCGACACCGTAGGGGTTGTTCCCATGGCGTGGGATGGGGAGCCAGCGCTGGGCCGCCTCCTCATCGACAACCCCACCGGTGTGCCAGACCAGAAAGTGCCCCCGCTCCAGCGTCCCCTGGCTCTTCGCAAGAGCTGCCGTGTGCTCGTCGGTGACCGGCCGAAGCTCGGCGCGTGCTTGCCAGATCAGGCAGTGGGCGCTCTTCATCAGAAGGCTGAGGCGCTCCTGGGCCTGCTTCTGCTCCGTGATATCGACACAGACCCCGACCAGGCTCCACTCGTGGTCGTGGACTCGGTGGACCTCGACTGTCTCCAGTAACCAGCGCACCCTACCATCGGCAAGCCGAATACGGAACGCTTGGTTGTAGTGGGGGAGTCCTTGGCTGAGTGCCTCGTGGGCGCGGCGGTCTAGCGCCGCTTGCTCCTCTGGAAAGCGGGCGGCGTTGAGCACGTCAAGGAAGCTTGCCCCCTCCGGGCGCTCTAGCGGGAGCCACTGCTGGGTCGCCTCGTCGGAGAGGAGACGGATATCCCAGTGAAGGTAGAGCCCCTGGTCGGCGTCGTAGAGCGGCGCATTGGTATTTTTCCTAGGGAGGGCACGCACGACTGCCTCCCAGACCAAGCAACGGGCGCGCGCGAGAACACGCGGCAGAGCGGTCGAGGAGTCAAGTGCAGGGAGAGTACTCATACAGGTGCCGTCAGGATTGTCGGCACCTATCGAGATATTCTAGAGAGAGCGGAGGCGCAGGCGGGGCGCGAGCTGGGCGAGGCTCAGGCGATCGGGGAGCTCGCTGACCGCAATGGTGCGCGCCTGACCAGGGGCGAGGAAGAACCCATTGTCTGAGAGCTTCGGTTGTACCGAGACCCCCTCGAAGTGGAGGGTCACAAAGGCGGCAAAGCGCTTGGCCTGCACCGTGATCGCGTGCGCGGCGACATGTGTCTGGAGCCCGGGGTCGGCGAGGCGCAGGTCCTTGGGCTCAGCGAGAAGCAAGAAGCTCTCCGCCGCGAGACCGCTCTCGGGCGTAAAGGTCGCGTGGACAAAGACATCGCTGCCCGCATCGGCGATAAAGCTGGGGATGGGCAGGGTCAGGAGCGCCCCGGACGCGGCGTTGGCCGAGACCGTCACCCGCTGCTCGGCCATGGAGACCGCCTCGCCCTCAAAGGTGAGTAGGTCCAGGCGGAGCTGTCCGGTCAGGGGGACGAGCGTATCATTGACCAGGTGCGACTCGATCACGCGGCCGACACGGCGTAGGGAGAGCAGTATGGGGGCGTAGGCGCGCTTGATGGCGTAGTAGGCCAGCTTGGGCTCGCCGCCGCTATCGATCACCGACCAGGAGTGGGTCGGCCAGCAGTCGTTGAGCTGCCAGAAGAGAGTCCCCCAGCAGTGCCCCTTACGCCGTCGCCAGTGCTCGATTCCAAAGGAGAAGGCCAGCGCCTGATTACACTGCCCGTAGTAGACCAGATCGGAGAAGCACTGCGGCTCGGGGAAGTGCATCTGGATAAATCCCAGGTAGGTCTCGTAGCCCTTGCGGGTCTTGTCGTGCCAGCGTGAGGCCAGCGAGCGCACCGAGAGCTCGTCGGGAGCGAGGGAGCGCTGCCAGGTCGTGAGGCCGGCGGGAGCGGCGAAGCCAAACTCACTGGAGAAGCGGGTATCGCACTTCTCGTAGTTGGTCCAGTCGCCGTTGGAGCCGGGCTCTTTGGAGTGCCAGACATTCCAGTAGTGACTATCGCCCATCGTCTCATCGCGGCAGTCGGTGCCGCCGTAGGGCGAGTTGGGCCAGTAGGGAACCTGGGGATTTTCGTGCTCCAGGACACCCGGCAGGGTCTCCAGAATCAGCCTCTCCCCGTAGAACTTGGTGGCCTGTGCCGCGCCGGACCAGCGTCCTTGGTGCAGCTCGACATTCTCGTTGCCCCCGCACCAGAGCGCCAGGCTGGGGTGGTGCCGGAGGCGGCGGATATTGGCGATTGCCTCGGCGCGAACACTCTCCACAAACAGCGGGTCGTCGTCGGGGTAGGTGGCGCAGGCAAAGGCAAAGTCCTGCCAAACCAGGATGCCGAGCTCGTCGCAGAGGCTGTAGAAGTCCTGCGACTCGTAGAGCCCACCGCCCCAGACCCGGAGCATGTTGAAGCCCGCATCGCGCGCGGCGGTCAGGCGCTGACGAAGCCGAGACTTGGTGATGGTCGTGGGGAGGCTATGGTCGGGGATCCAGTTCGCGCCCTTGATAAAGAGCGGCTGGCCATTGACCTTGAAGAGAAAGCTCTCCCCGGCGGCGTCTTTCTCGCGCACCAGCTCCAGCTCACGGAAGCCAATCGAGGCCGCGATCCGGTGGATCGGCTCAGGCTCCTCATGGGGATCGTCGCTGATCGAGAGCAGGCGGAGGTTGAGTAGGTGGCGCTTGCGCGGCCCCTCGACTCCATGGGGGTTCCAGCGCTCCGTGACAAAGCTACGGATGTGTAGCGGGACCGTGTACTCGCCCGCGGGGCCTTCGAGTACGGTTGAGGGGGTCGTGTCCCCCGATGCAAAGATCACGGCCTTGACCGTGAGCGGCTGGCTATCGTACTTGCGGAGGGTGATGGCGAAGTCGATATCGACTACGCTGTTGCTGATGAACTTATAGTCCAGCTTCCAGTGGAGGATCTCGGCGACTGCGACCGTCAGGAGCTCGACCGGCCCGTGGATGCCGCAGGAGACCAGCTCGGGGCCCCAGTCCCAGCCGAACATGTACTGAGGCTTGCGCACGAAGGCGCGGGGGGGGAAGTTAAAGTAGGTCGTGGTCCCGCGGTCGGACTTGCCCTCACCGATATAGGCCTTGGCCCGCTCCTGTCCGGCCCGGAGCGCGGAGTCGAACTCGACTCGGAGCTCGTTCTCACCCTCACGGAGCTGCTCGGAGACATCGAAGCGCCAGGCGCGGTGGTAGTTGTCGGCCTGCCCGAGGTACCTACCATTGAGAAAGACACGCGCCAGCGTATCGAGGCCGTGGAAGTGCAGGAAGTGCTTGCCGTCGGTGCCGCGTGCTGCGAGGCGCTCGGCATCGACAAAGAAGCTCGTGCGGTAGGTCCAGTTGGACTCATCGACCCAGCGCGCACCCCACTCCGCCAGGCGGCCAAACGGATCGCTGATCACCCCGGCCCGCACGAGATCGGTATGGACATGACCAGGGACTGTTGCCGGAAGCCAGAGCTTCTCGGGCTCGTTGTAGGGGGGGAGCAGGTCTTCAGCGGCACGGCGCTCGGCGAGCTCCCAGCCAGAGTCAAGGAAAGTAGAGATTGATTGCATAAAGCGGCCCCTGCGTTGTACCCGACACAGGGGCTTTCTTCAAGTCGGCGCCCTAGAACTTGGTGCCGATTCCAAAGATCAAGCGGCTGGTGCTCTTGGGTGTCCCCGCCGCAGGGATGCTGGTATGGTCCGTGATGTAGCGGATATTGGCGTAGAAGTTCCCCGCCAGTGCCTGATCCAGGCTAAACTGCGCCACATAGTAGTTGTCGCTGGTCTTGGAGAGGTTCGGGTAGATCGTAAAATCGTTGGTGAAGTTGGTTCCCTCCCGTAGCTTACGGGTGTAGTTGTAGCCAAACTGGCCCGAGAACTTATTGCTCACGGCGCGGCCCTTAAAGTCCTCCCGAATCCCCGCCACACCGACACTGGTCTTGAAGCTCATGGCATCGGTCTTGCGCACGAGAACTCCTAGGCCCGCACCGACAATGGAGCGCAGGTTGAGCTGCTGGATCTTATCGGTCTGGAGGCGGGCATTGACAAAACCATTGGTGCGCTCGCCGGTCTTGAAGCTATGGTTGGCATTGGCGATCCAGGAGTCGTCGGTGGTGGTAAAGACCGCCCCGGCAGTGCCTGGCTTCTGGCGGGCATTGACATAGGTCTGGTCGATGGTAGTGGTGGCGGTCTTGGTCTCGCGCTTGGCCGTTCCGAAGACCGTCAGGCTGCGCGTGTTGGCTGCCGTGTTGATCTGGGCAAAGTTCAGCGCGATATTGCCGTGCCAGCTAGGCGGCACATCTGCAGCGAAGCTCGCGTTGGCGGAGAGTGTGAGTGCCATGAAAAAGACAATAGAGGAAAGTCGCATAATTAAAGTCTCCCAAAAGTGCCCGCTTGGGTCGTCCCAAACAAGCGTCGGTAGGCAATATATCAAGGTTTTTTCGCTCCGTAAAATAACCAGGTGACTATATTTTAAAACCCGCGTAAAATCTGGGCACTCGTGGCAAAGGATAGACTGGAATGGTGAGAAAGGCACTCTGGACAGCACCCGTCGTACAGGCAACGACCCCGACAGAGCTTCTGGATCGCTATTTTCCTTTGGTTTTGGGCTATGTCTCTGCGCGGCTGGGGCCGGGGCCGGAGGCAGAGGATACTGCTATTGCCGTTTTCGGGGAGCTCTGTCTTCATCCTAAGCGCTTGCCAAACTCTACCCCGACCGAGGCCGACGACCCGGCGCGTGCCTACTTGGTGGGAATGGCCCGCCGCAAGGTCGCGCTGGTGCTGCGGCTGCGGGGGCGCCGGCGGGAGCAGCCCCTTGAGGAGCCGGTTGTCTCTGTCTCGGTGGCAACTCCCGAGAGCGCCGCGCTAGGGGGGGAGTCTCAGGAGCAGCTCCGTGCCGCCCTCGCCCGCCTGCCCGAGCTCCAGCGTGAGGTGCTCCTGCTCAAGTACCGGGAGGAGCTTAGCCTGATCGAGATTGGGCAGGTGCTGGGAAAGAAGCCCAACGCAGTGGGGCAGCTCCTCCACCGTGCCCGAGAGGCCCTACGAAAAGAGGTAGGAGATTATTTTGATGACCGACGATAACCTACACGATGCCCTCACGGGGCTCTACCCAACCCCGCCGATCTCGCCCGACCTCGCCGCTCGTGCGTTCCAGGCAGCGACACGCCGCCACAAACCCCGTGTCTGGCCGGGGCGGCTCGCGGTGGCTGGGCTTGCGCTCACGGTCTGGGGCGGGGTGGCGCTGGTGAACCGTGTTCGTCTGTCACAGCTCTACCTAGAACTAGAGAGTGCGACTCCACGAGCCGAGGCGGTGCTGGCGCAGGAGACCCTGCCCACGGGCGAGCAGCAGCTTGTCTACCTGCGTCCCAAAGACGGCTGGAGCCTCGCGCTGGGAGACAACGCGGTCTCCGAGACAAAGGGAGAGACGACCCTAACCTACTACAAGCCCTGGAACTGGCTGGTGCGGACCAAGGAAATAAAATCGCGCTCCCGAAAGCTGGGAGGCATCTATCCGCCCGGCTTCTGGCTCCGTCCCACTGTGGTGCTGAAGACACGCAAGATCACGGCGCAGGTCGACGAGCTGAGCATGGAGTTCACGGAAGGCATCAACCACCAGCGCCACGTTTTCTGGTACGACACCCGCGACCACTTTATTGTCCGGGACGAGACCTACGACATGGCGAATCGTTGGCTCATTCACCGTGCGACCTCGGAGAAGATCTCGGTTGCGGCTACCCAGAAGCAGCTGAGTGCGTTTCTACCCAAGCCGGCGCCCAAGGTGCTGGACCGTGCCACGTACCGAAAGGGGCTTCTGCAGCTCGCGGGGGAGACCTTTCCTGTGATGGGAGACAAGGCAGGGCAGTTCAATCTGTTGCAAGCCAGTCTCAATGACAAAGGGGAGGTCTTTCTCCTGGTTCGCAACTACTATTTTCAGATCACCGGTGCGGTGGACGATACCGGCAGGCGCTATGTTTTCTGCCCAACCTATCCGATTAGCCGTGGCTGGTTCGACGGCGAGTCACGCGATGCGAGTGTTTACTGGCTGATCCCTCTCGATGAGTCCGCCCCTCGCACCGCGCCGAAGTCGCTGACTCTGCTGAGCAACAATCGCCAGGAGGCGGACTTCTGGACAGCACGCACCCGCGCCGTGACCATTCCGTTTCCCACCGCAAAATGTCCGGCTCTGCCCGAGTGGACTGTCGCACTGGACTCTGTCCCCCAGAGCCCACGACAGCTGGAGACGGCCCGACTGCTGGCCCGTGGCAATGAGGCATTCTGGGACAACCACAGCACCCCTGAGACCCTCCAGCGCTGGTACGAGCGGCTCGTGCCACACGCCAAGGCGGGGGAGCCTATGATTCCGCTAATGGCGCAGATCTGGCTCTCCCGCCTCCAAGCCGAGACCGGCGATGCTAAAGCCTCTTATGCCACTCTGGCAAAGGTGGCACATCGCGAAGCCTTTCGTGGCGGTGAGGCGCTCCAGTATCACTACGGCACGGTGAAGCGCTCGCCACGCTGGCGGGCTGCGACCAGTGACCTCTGGAAGGCGGTTGGGCTTCCGCTCGATTAAGGAGGATTTAAATCCGCTCGTGCCGAAGATATCGTTTTGGAGGACACTATGGCGCGACGCGCAGCAGCAACAACGGCACCGGCAAAACCGACGGTTATCTTGGGCATTGACATTGGGGGAACGGGGATTAAAGGCGCCCCGGTGGACATCACGACGGGCGAGCTGATCGGGGAGCGCTTCCGCCTGGAGACCCCGCAACCCGCAACCCCCGAGGCGGTGGTCGCGACAGTTGCGGAGGTGGTCAAGCACTTCGACTGGCACGGGCCGATTGGGGTGGGCTTCCCTGCGGTCGTGAAGTACGGGACGGTCTCCACCGCAGCCAATATCGACAAGAGCTGGATCGGAAAAGATGCCGCTGGGATGATCGCGGAGGCGACGGGCTGCTCCCCGGTTGCCATCGGGAACGATGCCGATGTCGCGGGCCTGGCCGAGGCGACCTTTGGCGAGGGAAAAGGCAAGGGCGGCCTGATCTTCCTCTGTACGCTCGGCACCGGAATCGGCACCGCGCTGATCCTTGATGGGAAGCTCATCCCCAATACGGAGCTGGGACATATCGAGCTCAAGGGAATGGACGCCGAGACCTACGCCGCCGAGTCGATCCGGGAAAAAGAGGACCTCTCCTGGGAGAAGTGGGCCAAGCGCGTCAACCGCTACCTGACTGCCATCGAGAATCTGTTCTGGCCCGATCTGATCATTGTCGGGGGCGGCGTCAGCAAGAAGGCCGAGAAGTTCTTCCCGCTTCTCTCCCTGAGAACCCCCGTGGTTCCCGCCGCGCTCCAGAACGAGGCCGGCATTGTCGGGGCCGCTCTCTGGGCCGCCGCGCGCCTGTAGCGCCGTCTTTGGGCCTGGTCAGATAATTTATCGGGCTCGGCCCAACCAAAAATCAAGGGACTGCTACTCTATTGCTAGCATGAAGCACTCGCCCGAGGATGTTCCTTCCTTTTCGTGCCTGTATGAGCGGTACGGGCGCGATGTCCTCGGGGTGCTTCTGCGCCTCACGAACGGCGACCGCGCGGAGGCGGAAGACCTTACGCAGGAGACATTTCTTGCCGCGTTCAAGGGGCAAAAAAACTTCTCCGGCCGTGTCCCGTTCCGTGCTTGGCTCGTGGGAATCGCGGCGCGGCGGTGGCGCGACAGCCGCCGCCGGCCCAAGCCCGCAACGACACCCCTCACCGAGGACCCCCCAAGTGTCGTGCTCATGGACCGTGCCATTACCGATCGAGTCGCTCTTGTCTCCGCGCTGGGGCAGCTTCCCGACGACCAACAGACCGCGGTCTTACTGGTGCTGGGGCAGGGGCTAACCTACCGCGAGGCGGCGGAGGCGCTCGGTGTTCCCAGCGGGACCCTCAAGTGGCGCGTCACCGAGGCCCTCCGGCGGCTCCGCCCGTTACTCACAGACGAAGGAGAGAGTCAATGAAACACCACCTCCGCGACGAGCAGCTTGTTGGCCTTGCCACGGCGCGCCTTCCACGCCTGTCCGCCTGGCGCTGTCAGCGCCATGTGGAACACTGCGCGGCGTGCCAAGAGCGGCTGGAATCGCTGACACAGCTTGCTGGGCTCGTCCGAGATACCTACGCAGTGGCTCCCAGCCTCGCTTTGGACCAGCGGATGCAGGCAAGCCGACCAAGCCGACCGATGATCCGGCCGACGATATCACTCGTACGTCTTCCCGCACCAATCGTCGGAACGCTGCTCGGACTGGTTGTGGGGCTGGTCTGTCTCCAAGGGGTGCCCAGCAAGGAGTACTATGCCGAGACCTCCGTGACCTTCACCCAGGCACCCGAGATCTTTCCTGAGCTTGCGGAGCCACTCCTGAAGGCACGCCGCATTGAGGATGACACAGATGGAGATATTCAGCTTCATAGAGAGACAGCGCCATCCCACTGGCAGGTGACCTTTGGTATCCATGCCAGCGATAAAGAGTATGCTCAGGAAGCGCTGGCGAGCTGGTTAGAGTGCATCGAAAACCCGACGCCGATTCTAGGACGCTGGAAACAGAGCGTTGCCAAGGTGACCGTTGTTGAGCGGAGTGTGAAGGGGAATCGCCTCCTTGCCTTCGTCGTCATGGGCTTTTTCCTGGGAGGCTTGTTGTCACTCCTGCGCATTGTTGCCCCATGGATACCCGGAGGAGTTATCGGCTGTACCATTGTCGCCTTAGTCCTTGGCGTACAAGCGGGGAAATGGCAAGGGGGAACCTGGCAACCGCAGTATCTGGTGACCCAATCGGTTGCCTTCCAAGCCAAGCCCGGCCTGTTCCACGATGACCCCGCCACCGAGTCTTACCTCTCCACCGAGTCTCATTTCCTACGGGGTTACGTGAGTGAAACCGCCACACGAGCCGGCCTCCCTGCGGTGTCTCTGTCTCCCCTGAGCACCGAAAAAGAAGGAGAGGAGGTTCTGGAAACGTATGCGCCGACTCCCGCCTCGGGCGGCGCAACGCTGGATCGGCTGATTGCCGCTCTCAATGCGTCTAAAGTAAGTAAGGCTCTAGGGTACTCTTTCAAGCCAGGGAAGCGAGTCGCGACTCTTGAGCCCGGCCCCTTTCTCTTTCAGTCCTGGGTCGCGGGGATTATTACTTGCCTGGTATCGGCTGCCACCCTGCTGACGGCCCGCCGAAAATAAATTCTTGTGGCTCCGATAGTTTTTTGGCGCTCGTGCGTGATAGGAACCAGAGAACGCAAGAGATGATGAGGGTGCTTCCACAACTTCGCCGCACACACGAGCCTGCTCTTACCCTGGAGCAGCTCTCGGAGTGCTATCTTACCCTCGTCTATCGCTACCTCTACCGACGGCTCGGCCCTGCTGAGAAGGCAGATGCCGACGATCTCACGGCGCAGACCTTTCAAGCGGCGCTCCGTGGCCTGCACCGGCTCAAGAAAGACACCGATCCCTATCTCTGGCTCCTGGGGATCGCCCGTCGGGAGCTGATCAACCACGCACGCCGGCAAAAGTACCGCAAGACAGAGCCGCTGGACACTGCTCCGGAGCCGCTGGCAATAGACCACTCGCCCGAGTCGGTGGCGCTGGGGCAGGAGCGGCAGCGGCAGCTCTGGCGGATCTTGGACAGCCTCGCCGCCGACCAGCGGGAGGCGCTCCTGCTCCAGCACCTCGACGATCTCTCCGTCGCCCAGATCGCCCAGGTGCTGGGAAAGACCCACGCCGCCACCAACTCCCTGCTCCAGCGAGCACGCCAGAGTGCACTCGCCCGTGGGGGAGCCTATTTTCTCGACGATGAAACGGAGACAATGTCATGAGCGAGCGCCTCAAAGCCTGCTTCGAGAGCCCCGAACCCTCCGATGACCTCCGGCGGCGTGTCCGCACACTGCCTCAAAAACCGAAAGGGATAGCCCCTCCTATGCAGCTACGCATCTTTACCGGAATTGCTCTTGCCATGGTCCTCGGCGGAGTTATCATCAACCGCACGCACCACCAGGAAACGGGGCTTCTCCACCGGCACCGCGAGGTCTATGGCATGCCCATGGGGAAGCGCAAGGTGACCATCTACACGGTGCACCAAAACGCTCACGGTGAGATCTTGGTGATCTACTCTGCGGGAAAGACCCCCGACGATGCCCTTGTACCGGATGCAAACGGTGTCCTGCGTGTGATGGATAGCTCGACACGTACCCAAGACTGGCAGTTCGTTTTCTACGATAACCAAAAGCGCGAGGCAAATACAACGGTTCATCTCCCGTTTCGGGGGCACTGGGGAGTCGATACCAAGATCGTCCCCGAGCGCATCGCCCCTGATGGCACGAAGTACGAGGCGATCGCCTTCCGTCTTGATGGCCCCCCGCAGCTTCGTTATGATGTCGAGTTCCGCTGCATCGACGAAAACCTTCATGGCGAGGTGCTACGTAAGGCTGCACAGCAGGGATATGATAAAGCCTCGCATGCCTATACCAGCTCGATGGTCTGGTACCAGGAGACACCAGACTCCTGGAGTACGGAGCGCGTGCCCGCCGCTTGGACGAAATACGGCGTGGATGTCGCGGAGGCGACCCGGCAGCTGGAAGCGTTGGACCACCCCCGCTAGGTTTGATGTTGGCTCTACTGGGGACGTGTCCTGCTTTTGAAGTCTGGTGGGGTATAGAGGAGTCCAACTCCACCAGAGGAAAGTGTATGCGTCCCATCTTCGTTCTGTTTTTGTTGCTGATTAGTAGTCTCGGAGCCCAGGCACGGCTACCAAAGGAGGGGAGCGGCGAGGCTGCAACCCTCGTCACAGGGTTGTTCTCGATTCCTAGCGTCCTTGCCAGTGGGCTGAATGCGGCTCCCGATGGCTGGTTTGGACACGCCAACACGAGCCGGCGGTGGCGCAGTGAGCTGGGAAAAGGAGCGGGGGGTGTTCAGATACTGATCGGGGGCTTGATGCTTCTCGGAAAAGAGAATGCAAATGGGGCACTCAACCTTGCGGTGGGGGGGCTGAGTTACTACATGGGTAGGCAGACGGAAAAGCGCTTGGCGTTCCGCGTGTCCCCGATCCCAACAAGCCTGGGCCGTCAGGATCGAGGACTGAGCGTGGGCGTCACACTTCGGCTCTAGCCCACGGAGCTACTGCGGAGGGATCGTCGTGGACTTGCTCATGCGGACCGCGATACTGGTATTGCCGCCGTCGTTGTTGACCATGACATCCGCGTTCATCGGGACGCCATCAGGGCCGGGGAGCTGGACCTTGTAGTTACCGCTGGGAATGTTCTTCAGGTCGGTGACCCCTAGTTGCTTCATCAGGAGATCGGTAATATTGGCACCGCCAAAGGGTGCCCCGCCCGCGGCTCCCGGTGCGCCGAAGGCCATCATGGGCTTTTGCGGGTTGCTGAGGATGTAGTAGGCCTGGAGGTCGAGCTTCTGGATCAGAGGGTTGGCCTCCGCCTGGGTCATGAGACGGCCCATCACCTCGACCATGCCCGGCTTCGAGGTCCCCACTTTTCCGCCAAAGAGGCTCGCTTGAGCCAGCGCATAGCGGGAGAGGTTGTCTGCGGCGTAGCGCTTGCCTTCCTGCGGCTTGGGCAGGTAGAGCTTGGCCCACGCGGCACCCTCGGGGAGCTTTCGGAGCAGGGCATCGAGCTGCTCCTCCAGGTTCGCCGCAGTGGTAGGCTTGGCAAGCGCCGGTGCCTTGACCGTCGCGAGGCTAGAGTCCACCAAGACATTCTGGCCGCTGTCCTGGGCGAGCTGGCGCACGATCACGGCAACCGCGACCTCACGCTCGGCCTTGGCGCGGGTTCCCTCGGTGGCCTGCTGGGCGTGGGCGAGGGTGGGGGCCAGCAAGAGGGCACTGGCGAGAAGAAGTGTTTTCATCGATTGAGTTCTCCAAAAGGGTTGTGACATTACCCCATAAGACGATAGGTAGCAAGGATTCCGCGAAGGCTATTTCAGGTAGCCGTGGTAGACCCCGAGCCAGTAGCCCAGGAGCCACGCCCCGGGATCGTCGGCGCCCGTGCCATTGCCACCGCTATCTGCCTCCCAGTAGCAGGCGTTCCACCGGGAGACGCGCCGCTCGGCGGGGGAGAGCACCCGGTCGGTCTCCATCCGGTTTCGGCCACCGCCGGGCGCGATCCGCAGGGTGACATCCATGCGGGTGCTATTGACCATCGCCCACTCGGTCTGCTCCAGAGGCCAGTCCTGGAGGGTGAGCAGGGCGCTCTCCACATCGCAGGGATTGCCGGTGAGGGCGCCGTAACTGAAGTTGTAGAAGGGGCTCGCCTCGGCCTTGATGGTCTGCTCGGTCAGCGACGGCTCCCAGGTCTTGGCGAGGCTCTGGGCGAGGATCTGGCGACGCGCGGGGTCTCGTTCCAGGAGCATCAGGGGGTAGTACGCCAGGTACGCGAGCTCGTCGTCGCTGTGGTTGAGCTTCCACCAGGGATTGTTGCGGCGGTAGTTGAGGACATTGAGCAAGTAGTGGTGGTTGTTGATCAGGTCCTCGTAGGCATCGTTGTAGCGCTTCTCGCCGGTCAGGTGGTAGGCCACCTTCAGGTGCGAGAGGATCTCCAGCGAGTTGAGGCCGCGCTCCTCTTTCCAGCGGGGGCTATCGTTCATGAGGGCGGGCTCCCAGTGGCCCCAGCGGGTCGGCCGGGTCGTGTGGTCACAGAGGGTGTAGCCATGGTCCAGGATGTGGTCGGTGACCCGCTTACAGGTCGCCGCGATCCGCTTCTTCTCTGCCGCATCCGCGACGTGCTCGGAGTAGAGGTACCAGGCAAAATAGTGCCCGTCGATCTCGTCGCTGGACGTATCCCCCTTCACCCAGACATTCTTATCGACAGGCGAGCGGAACCAGATCAGCGCCGTCTCGCCCGGCGCATTCACGCGGCCATTGGGATCGAGCCCCGTGACCCCCGCTTTGAGCTCGTCGTCGGTGACGGTCGCGCGGGCGGGGAAGCCCTTGATCCCGGTCAGGCGCTCCAGCTCCAGCAGGGCGTGGAGCGACTTCTGCGCCAGAGCCTTGGCCGCGGGGTCCTTGGTCGCGCCGTAGCGCAGGCACTCCGCCCCCAGATAGACCGCAGTCCAGAGGCCATCGTTGTCGCTCGCCTCATGAAACGTACCCAGCTCCGGCTTTCCCGCTACCTTGTAGCTGCAGTTGGAGATATAGCCGCGCCGGTTGTGGTACTTGGCCGTGATGTCCTCAAAGTGCGCCGCCTTCTCCGTGAGTGTCATCGGCTTCTCTTCCAGACAGGCAAACCCCTTGTCGGTCTCCACCCAGCAGCGACTCTTCGTGTCGCACCAGACCCGCTTGACCGAGTCGCTCGGTAGCCAACGGCGGCTGGCAAAGTAGCGGAACTTGCCCGCCCGGAGCCGCCAGGCACCCCGTCCCGTCCCGCCCCAGAGATCGCCGTTGGGGGCAAGCGCGATACTGGTCATGCGAATCTGTGGCATGCCATCTTTGTGGTCGATCGGCTGCCACCAGTCTTTGCCGTTGGTCACGATCACCCCAAACGTGGTCGCCAAGTACCAGTGCCCCTTGCCATCGGAGATCGTCTGTACCACCTCCGTGTCTTCGTCGATCTGCGGCTGGTGCGGCTTGAACTGCGTGGGAAGCTCGATCTGGACTGCCCCCCGGCCCCCGTCCAGCGGGGGAGCTTTGGGAGCATCGGCGGGGAGCGTGTCGAACTGGCGAGAGAGAAGCTGGCCGTAGGTAGCAGCGGGCGCGACAATGGCGGCGGGCGGGGGAAACAGCATTGCGAAGACTATCCTTTCAATCCACTGAGAACAATTCCCTTGACAAAGGTCTTCTGGACAAGCAGGAAGACGATGATTAAGGGGACGGTGATGACGGTTGAGGTGGCCATGAGCAGGTTCCATTGGCTCTCGTGGCGACCGAGAAACGACTGCAAGCCGAGTGCCAGCGTGTACTGGCTCTCGTCGTGGAGGTAGATCAGCGGGCCTTGGAAGTCGGTCCAGGCACCGAGGAAGGCGAAGAGAGCGACTGTTGCCAGTGCGGGCCGTGCGAGTGGGATCAGGACGCGCCAGAAGATGCCAAAGTCGGTGCAACCATCGAGGCGCGCGGCATCGGAGAGCTCCTGGGGGATCGTGAGGAAGAACTGGCGCAGCAGAAAGATCGAGAACGGGTTGCCAAAGAACGCGGGGACGATCAGCGGGAGCCAGGAGCCCGACCAGCCGAGGGCACGGAAGAGCAGGAAGGTGGGGAGGAGAGTCACCTGAGCGGGGAGCATGATGGTGGCCAGCATCAGGAAAAACAGCGGCTCGCGGGCCTTGAAGCGCAGGCGCGCAAAGGCATAGGCGGCCAGCGACGACGACAGCACGGTTCCGAGGACGGTCAGGGCACAGATAAACAGTGTGTTGCCGACATAGCGCCAGAACGGGAAGCGCGCGATGGCATCGGGGTAGTTCTTCCAGACCACGGGGCTGGGGATCCACTCCATGGTCGCGGTGAAGATCTTCTCGGGGGTCTTGAGCGAGGTGCTCAGCATAAACAAGAACGGCGCGAGAAAGAGCAGGCTGAGCGCGACCAGTACCGCGTAGCGAATACCTCTCATCCTTTCTCTCCTTCGTAGTAGACCCAGCGGGCGGAGCTCTTAAAGACCAGCCAGGTCGCCCCGATGGTCAGGACGAAGAGCACCCAGGCCATCGCGCAGGCAAGGCCCATGCGGAAGAACTCGAAGGCATTCTGGTAGAGGGAGAGCGCATAGAACAGGGTCGATTTGTCCGGCCCGCCCTTGGTCATCAGGAAGGTCTGGGTGAAGTACTGAAACGTCCCGATCACCCCTAGAATCAGGTTGAAGAAGATCACTGGCGAGAGCGAGGGCAGGGTGATGTGGCGGAGGCGCTGCCAGCCATTGGCCCCGTCGAGCTCCGCTGCCTCGTAGTAGTCTTGGGGCACCCCTTGGAGCGCAGCCAGGTAGATCACCATGCTTCCCCCGACCCCCCAGAGGTCCATGAGGATGATCGCGGGCTTGGACCAGAGCGGCGATGCCAGCCAGGTTGGAGCAGGCAGGTGGAGTGCACGGAGCGCCTCGTTGATCAGGCCGTGCTCGGGGTTGAGGAGCCAGAGCCAGAGGAGCGCACTGGCGACAGTCGGCACGAGCGATGGCAGGTAGAAAATTGTCCGAAAGAGCGCCATGCCCTTGAGCTTCTGGTTGAGCAGGAGCGCCAGCGCCAACCCGACCACCAGCGAGAGCGGCAGCTCCAGAAAGAGAAAGGCCGTGTTGCCCAGCGATGGCCAGAAGGTCTCGGTGTCGGTGAAGAGCTCTTTGTAGTTGTCGAGGCCCACCCAGCGTGGTGGGGAGAGGACTCGGTAGTCGGTGAAGCTCAGAAAGAGGGTCACCAAGATCGGCCCGACCGTAAAGAGCACCAGCCCGAGGAGCCAGGGGGCGAGAAAGAGGAGCGCCGTGCGGGACTCGCCCACCGATTTACCTCTCCCCAACCCCTCTCCCGGGCGCTCGTTCCGGGTGCCCTCTGGGCGTGGGAAAGGGGCTATATCCCCGGCCACCTCGGACTCCCCCTTCCCCAAGGAGGAACGACTGTCCGGGGGAGGGGGTTGGGGGGGAGAGGTTGTCCTCATCGGTACTTCTCCAGGTCCCGTGCGACCTTGGCCTGCACGGTCTTGAGCGCGTCTTGGGGGGACTTTCTCCCGTATCGGACAGCATCGCAGGCGGCAGTGAGCTCGCTCTGGTAGAGGGCCGCGACCGGCAAGACGGGAAAGTGCGACGCCCGCGGGCTGTCGGCGAGGTCGAGGAAGCGGGCAAAGAGTGGCCGCCACGGAGCGCCGGTGCGAAGCTGGGGCTCTTTCAAAATAGCGCGCTGGTTGGGGACACCGTGCATCGTGCTGGCGAACTGGAGCTGACCGGTGCGAGTCTGGGTCCACTTGAGAAACTCCCAGACCTGCGCGGTTTTCTTTCCCTCACGCGGCAGACAGAAGAGGTTCCCCCCGAGCCAGGCAGTCCCCTCCAGCTCGGGAGCGCTGGCGGGAAACGGTAGCGGCGCGACCCCGATCTCCTCGCCGGGCGTGTACCTATAGACCCAGTTGGCGTTCCACTGCCCGGAGAACTCCATCGCGGCAAGGCCCTTGAAGAACGGGTTGTTCGAGCCCATATCGTCAGCAAAGCCTGCCGAGAACGCCTCGACCGCCTCGTTGCCGCCCTGGGCATCCATCAGGCGCTTGTACCACGCTAGCCCCGCCGCGTTCCGGGGATGGTCGGCGGTGACTCGTTCTGTGCGCTCGTCCCAGAACTGCCCGCCCGCCGCGCCGAGCAGGTGCAGGGCCTCAGGGGGACGTAGCCCGATGCGGGTCAGGCGGCCCGTGCTATCGCGCTGGGTGAGGCGCTTGCAGAGCTCCTCTAGCTCCTCCAGGGTGCGGGGCGGGGTCTGGACGAGGCGCTTGTTGTAGAGCAGTACCATGCAGTCGAGCAAGTACGGCATGGCGTAGAGCTTGCCCCGAAAGCGGCACTGGGAGAGCGACCCGGGCGTAAAGTCGTCGTCCTTGAGACCAGCGGCAGCGAACAGGCTATCGAGGGGGAGCAGGGCGTTGTTGGCCGCCAGCGCGCCCAGCGCCGATGGGTCCTTGAGCGTGAAGACATCGGGGGGAGCGCCGGCTACCAGCGCCCGGATCGTCTTATCGTCGCTCACCGACGGCAGGTTCTCCAGCTGAGGATCGTAGGCATTGAGAGTCTTGCGAAAGACCTCTTCTTCGTCGCCGCCCCACATGCTCCAGACCCGCAGGTTTTGCCGCGTCGCCGGGCGGGAGCAACCCGCCGCCGCCGCGAGAGCGAGTAGAGCCAAAGAGCGCATGGGCATATCCTAGCGTAAGTGCACAGATCGGACAAGGCTTTTATTGCCCAGTGCATTGACGCATCCGAGCGAGCCGTCTACAATACCCCTATGACCTCACCCTTGCACGGCAAGCTGGCAGCGATCGCCCTTGTCAGCCTGCTGAGTTTCGCCGCTCTCGCTGTCCCGCCAAAGCCCGAGCCCGTTCGCTTCAACCGGGATATTCGCCCGCTTCTCTCGGACAACTGCTTTGCGTGTCATGGCCCGGATAAGAACAAGCGCCAGGCCGGCCTGCGCCTCGACCAGCCCAACCGCGCGGTGGTTCCCGGGGATATCCTCGCCAGCGCGCTGGTACAGCGCATCCAAAAGCCCGTCGGCGACGATCTGCAGATGCCCCCAGCTAGCTTTCACAAGACCCTGACCGCGGCCCAGAAGCAGCTCCTGATGCGCTGGATCGGGGAGGGGGCGGTCTACGAAGGCCACTGGTCGTTCCAGCCCATCGCGGCTCCGGCAGGCGGGAGTGTCGATGGGCTTATCCGCGCACGCCTCGCCAAGGCCCAGCTCACCCCCGCGCCGCTTGCGGACCGTGCGACTCTGATCCGGCGCGTCTCGCTCGATCTCACGGGGCTACCTCCCACGGCGGAGCGGGTCGCGGCGTTTGTGCGAGACACCCGCCCCGATGCCTACGCGCGGCTGGTCGAGGAGCTGCTCGCCTCGCCGCACTACGGGGAGCGGATGGCGGTTCCTTGGCTGGACGCCGTGCGCTACGCCGACACGGTGGGCTACCACGGCGACCAGAACATGAACGCCTGGGCCTACCGGGACTGGGTGATCGATGCCTTCAATGCCAACATGCCCTTTGATCGCTTCACACGCGAGCAGCTCGCCGGGGACTTGTTGCCCAGCCCCACACCGAGCCAGCTCACGGCGACTTGCTTCAACCGACTGAACATGGTCACCCGCGAGGGCGGTGCCCAGCCCAAGGAGTACCTCCATAAGTACGCAACGGACCGGGTGCGGACGGTCGGGATGGCCTGGATGGGGCTGACCACGGGCTGCGCGGAGTGCCACGACCACAAGTACGACCCCTTTACCCAGCGCGACTTCTACTCGCTGGCGGCCTACTTCGCTGACGTCAAACAGTGGGGGGTCTACGCCGACTACGGCTACACGCCCAACCCCGACCTGCGTGGGGTCAACAACGACTATCCGTTCTTCCCCGAGCTTACGGTGGAGAGCAAGTACTTAATGACCCAGCGTGCCCGAAAGCAGCGGGAGCTAGAGGCGCTCGCAGCCCCCATTTTAGTGAGCCAGAGCTGGAGAACCCAGCTCAATGCCTTTGTGCAGGCCAACCCCGATGGCTGGGAGAGTGCGGAGACATTCTCCCCCAACGGCGCAAAGCCCGTAGACGTGGTGCGGACCCTTAGCCCGAGCCAGCGGTCGGTGGCGAGCGTGCGGCTGGAGCTCTTCCCGGTCGCGGGGAGCGTGTTCCGCAAGGGAGTGCGCTCGGAGACCGTGAACCTGAGCCTGGCGGTGGTGGGAAAGGACGGTAAGGCCCGGCTGGTTGCCGTGCGCCATGCCGCGGCGAGTGCGTTCGCTCCGATCTACCGCAACTCCTTCGCGCTGATCGGGGTACAGCGCGGCTGGAAGCTCTCCGATACCCAGGCCACCGTGCCCCAGACCGCGGTCTACCGCCTCGACAAGCCGCTGACGCTTGCCGACGGAGAGAGCCTGCGGGTGACCCTGCCCGCGTGCGATCTGGCGAGCCTGCGCCTGAGCACATCGCCGCTGGTGCCGCGCGACCCCGACAGCCTGACCCTCCCGGACAAGGCACTCGCTCCCCAGGACTACCTACTCGCCACGGCAGCCGACCCCGAGGCCTTTACCCGGGCGAAGGCAATCGAGCTGGAGCTCACGGGCCTGCGCAGTGGCCGCACCCCTGTGATGGTCACCGAGCGCGCCAAGACACCGCTCACGATGCGGGTCGTGCCGCGGGGGAACTGGCAGGACGAGACCGCGCCTGTTGCGCCCCCCGCAACACCCCAATTCCTCCCCCGTGGGGCGGGGCCTGGTGGACCACAGACACGGCTTGATCTGGCAGCCTGGCTGGTGGCCAAGGAGAACCCGCTGACCGCCCGCGTCTTTGTCAACCGGCTCTGGAAGCAGCTCTTTGGGGTGGGGCTCTCCCCGAGTATCGAGGACCTAGGCGCACAGGGCGAGGCCCCCACCTACCCCGAGCTCCTCGACTGGCTCGCCGCGGACTTCCAGCGCGACTGGAACATCAAGCGCGCCGTCAAGCAGCTCGTCCTGAGCGAGGCCTACCGGCGCTCGTCGGTGATGAGCCCCGCACAGCGGGCAAAGGACCCGCAGAACAAGCTCTGGGCGTCGCAGAACCCACGGCGCCTAGAGGCGGAGTTTGTGCGCGACAACGCTCTGGCAATTGCGGGCCTGCTCAACCCCGACCTCGGTGGACCACCCGCCAAGCCCTACCAGCCCGCCGGGTACTACGCGCCCCTGCAGTTCCCCGACCGGGACTATATCGCCGATACCAACAGCTCGCAGTGGCGGCGCGGGGTCTATATGCACTGGCAGCGGACGTTTTTACACCCGATGCTCGCCAGCTTCGACGCGCCCAACCGCGATGAGCCGGGCTGCACCCGCACCAATGCCAACACGCCCCAGCAGGCTTTGACACTCCTCAACGACCCAGAGTTTGTCGAGGCGGCGCGGGTCTTTGCCGCAAGCCTGAAGGCCAAGACCGACGACGGCAAGCTCGCGGAGATCTACCAGCGGGCACTGGCGCGCGCCCCCAAGCCCCAGGAGCAGAAATCCCTGCTAGCGTTCTTGACAAAGGTCCGCGCGGAGTACGCCGCCCGCCCCGACGATGCCAAGAAGCTGCTCACCATTGGTAATGCACCCGCACCCGCAGGGGACGCCATCGAGCTTGCCAGCTGGGCCACGGTCTGCCGCGTCGTCTTAAATCTCCACGAGACCATCACAAGGTACTAAGCTATGTTCGATCAAGAAGAGTTTGTCCAAAGCGTCAACCGGCGCACGTTTTTGAAGCAGTCGGCTTATGGAGTAGGTGGGCTTGCGCTCGGCGCGCTGCTGGGGCGCGAGGCGAGCGCTGCGGAGGGCAAGGGGACGCTGCCGCACTTTGCGCCGCGCATCAAGCGCGTCATCCATCTCTGCATGGCGGGTGGGCCGAGCCACCTCGAAACTCTAGACTGGAAGCCCAAGCTCCGCGAGCTACACGGCCAGCCCTTCCCTGAGTCGTTTACCAAGGGCCAGCAGCTTGCCCAGCTCCAGAACGCGGTGCTCAAGGCCTTTGGACCGCAGCACGAGTTCACGCGCTACGGCAAGAGCGGCCTGGAGCTCAGCACGGCGCTTCCGATGATCGGGAGCCTCGCCGATGAGCTCTGCGTGGTGAAGTCGATGGTGACCGAGCAGATCAACCACGACACGGCACATGCGTTTATGAACTCGGGCTCGATCCTCAAGAGTCGCCCCAGCATGGGGAGCTGGGTGCTCTATGGGCTGGGAGCGAGTACAAAGAACCTACCAGGATTTATCGTGCTGACATCGCAAGGACGCGGCGGGGCGCAGCCGGTCTCCGCGCGCCAGTGGTCGTCGGGTTTTCTGCCCAGCAAGTTCCAGGGAGTCCAGCTCCAGACCCGCGGCGATGCCGTGCACTATGTCGGGAGCCCGGAGGGGGTCTGCCAGAGCACGCAGCGCCTCGTGGTCGAGGAGATCGCGCGGCTCAATGGGATGCTCGCCGCCGAGAAGACCGACCCGGAGATCGCCACGCGGATCGCGCAGTACGAGCTGGCGTTTCAGATGCAGGCATCGGTGCCAGAGCTGACCGACATGACCAAGGAGACCCAGGCTACCCTCGAGCTCTACGGGGTCAAGAAGCCCGGCGATGGGACATTTGCCAGCAACTGCCTGCTCGCCCGGCGCTTGGCGGAGCGCGGCGTGCGCTTTATCCAGCTCTACCACCGCGGCTGGGACCACCATGGGGGCGTCAAAAACGGGATCACGCAGGCCGCCGCCGAGTGCGACCGCGCGACCTGGGCGCTGATCACGGATCTAAAACAACGCGGAATGCTCGACGATACGCTGATTATCTGGGGCGGGGAGTTTGGTCGCACCCCGATGGGCCAGGGGGATGGGCGCGATCACCACATCAACGCCTTCTCGATCTTCCTCGCCGGCGGCGGGATCAAGGGCGGGACAACCTATGGCAACACCGATGAGCTAGGCTACAAGTCTGTGGAGAATGTTGTCACGGTCCATGACCTCCACGCCACCATGCTCCACCTCTTCGGCATCGACCACGAGCGCTTCTCTATCAAGTTCCAGGGTCTGGATGCTAAACTAAGTGGCGTCGAACCCGCCCGCGTGGTGAAAGATATTTTGGCGTAGTCTGCGGGCAATGAATTACCCGGCAGAGGCTTGAGAGCGTCCCGAGGACGTGATAAACCAAGGGCCTCATTGCGTCCTCGGGACGCTCCTTTCGGCAAGACGGGTAATTCATCGAAAAGGCGCGTGGAAACCCCGGCCTTCAGGCCGGGTGAGGAAACGTGATGCCAGGAGTCCCTTGGGACGGATGGCTGGACAGATACC
>NZ_JACHGW010000012.1 GCF_014202505.1 Armatimonas rosea
CACTCCCGTCCGGTAAGCTACCTGCCACTCGGGCGCGATGCGACGGTGGCCTACGGCGATAAGGATCTGAAATTCACCAACACGACCCGTGGGCCTGTTTATATCGGATACTCGCTTATCGGCCAAACGCTTCGGGCAACGCTCTGGGGTGCTCCCCCGCCGGGTCGCACCGTTACCTTGACCCCAAGAGTCGTCCATCTTGGCCCCGGACGGATTGATGCCGAGCTTTACCGAACGATCAAAGTGGGGGGCAAAGTTGTCCAAAAGGAGCGTCTTCTACGCCATCAGTACCGCTGGAAGCCAAAAAGCTAAGCGGTCTTGAATGATGGCATGACAGGCTGGGGTACGACAACGACTCCTTCACTTTAGGGCTACAAGGGCTGCATTTTAGAGTACAGGAAAAGGAGCCTTAAAAACAAAAAACGACCTCACTCCTGGTGGAGCAGATCGCTAGAATCTCCTGGTTCCCCAGGTGACTATGAGTACAGTATACGGCGAAAAGGGCCACGAGCGCCACAGAGAAGCCAGTGAAATTAAAGAGCAGAATAATCCTAATGAGGAGCTATCAGAGCCCAGGAGGCTGTATAGAGTAGCATCTTGTCCATTTATGGAAAGCCTAACTTATTTCTCTCGTCTCAGTATTGTCTCACTAAAAAAACCGAGCTGGGGCAACATAAGGAAACTTATTGGACGAGGAGCGCAAAGAGAAACCCCTCACCTCAAAAATCCGATCAAACCAAAGAATGGTTTCGTATACAATGAGAGGAGTTCGGCGCACAGTTCTTTAGGAAATTTGTCTGGGGGTAGGTCATAATCTATGGAAACCTATAGCACTCTTCTTGTACGCCGAGATACCAAAGACTCACCCCCCCAAATCTTCATGGAGCCTGGCCCGTCTGGGTGGCGACTTCCCGTTTTTGTCCCTCAGCAGGACATCTATAATACGGATATACAGACAGCCAATACCTTGGTAGATCAGCAGCTCGGTATTGCTGTCGTCACGCTCCAAGCACTGCGTCTTCCTGAGCCTACCATTGGCGGCCCTCTAAATATCTACGTTATGGAGATGCGGCTCACGGACGACAGTCAGAACAGTCAAGCCCCTCTGAGAGACGGGAAATGGTTCGGACAAGAAGCTCTTCGTGAGGTCGAGTTTGCCCTGCCAAAGGAGCGTGCGGTGCTTACCGCATGGCTGAAGGAGGCTCAGGGAGAAAACCTTCCTTCATTGCGTCTTCCCTGGTGGCAAGAAGGATGGTTCGAGGAGACTGCACTCAACCTGAAAAACCATGCCCTTGAGCTTGGCAGAACCATTCTGGCTCCGGTGGAACAAGTGCGTAGCGCCTCCACTTCTGCGCTTTTGCGAGTGTTAACCGAGCAAGGATTTCTGTATCTGAAGGCTGTTGCCCCACCGTTTGCTTTGAAGGAGGTCGCTCTTACTATGAAGCTCGCAGAGCGCGACCCTCTACACTTGCCGGTTGTTCTGGCCGCAGAGCGGGATCGTTTACTTCTGGCAGATTTTGGCAAGCATCGCCCCTTAGGCAGTGAGATTGCACTTGAGCAATGGGAAGAGATCATCCGCTTTTATGCCCAACTACAGACCTCTTCCGTTAGTTCAGTGCCTGAGTGGTTATCTCTGGGCTGTGCGGATCTGCGAACCAACCATATTGCTACGCACCTGGAAGAACTCATCGCACAAGTGCCAGAGCGTCTACACGGCTTGTCTCAGCAGCTTTCCATTGAGGAGCTGGCTCAACTTCGCACTCTGGTGAATCCTCTCCGGGACATGTGCCGCGAACTCTCTGACTATGGAATTCCCGATGCGCTAGAGCATCGGGATCTGCATGCGGGTAACGTTGCAGTGCATGAGGGCGGATTTCTGATCTACGACTGGTCTCATGCCTGTGTGACCTACCCCTTCTATGGGTTTGGCTCCCTCTTCTTAGATGACGATTGGTTTCCTCAGCAGCCGGAGCTGGTATCCGACCTGCGTGATGCCTATTTGGATACTTGGACGCAATATGCTCCCCTGCCGCGCTTACAGGCGGCTTTTGAACTCTGGGGGCGGCTTCGTCCGCTCTTCTTGGCTGCTCATCAGAGCCATGTTGTAGCCTCCTATCAGGAACGGTTGGGGGGAGAGAGCAATTCCTACGTTGCCGAGACAGCCACCGGCAACGCTCTCCAGTATATGCAGTGGTGGTTATCAAACCACTGGCGAAATCTGCTCAAGTGATCTGTACCCCATTCACTTGTGTCTCAAAATTGAAGTTTAAGGACACATACGGGAAATTTAAGGACTCAAACATAGGTTTGGCAAACAAGAGAATTAGGGTGTCCCATCTACGAGAGGGATTGGGCAGTAGGCTCTGGTAAGCTTCCCGACCGTCGTTTCGCGAAGGGTGACGCGACTCAGGGACGAAAAGGGAAGTGTTTGCCTCTGCTTGTCCTCTCCTCCACCTACACTCCCAGGTACCTAGAACTGGAATCGCTCGGACGGGCGTGCAGGTATCGTCCCGTCGTGGCAACGCTCGCATGCCCGAGCGTCTGCTGCACCAGGTGGATCGGCGCTCCCCGGTCCAGTGCATGGCTGGCATGAGCATGGCGCATCCAGTGAGGTGAGACGTTCAGCTCAATGCCTGCCCGCCGTGCCGCCTTCCGGACAACTCGCAGCACCATCGAGGGATCGAGCTTGTAGCCCCCATCCTTATCCTTTTTCCGACTCCGAAAGAGGGGAGCGCCCCCCTGCACCACTTCAGGTCGCTTCTTTTCAAGAGTCGCCTTCCAGCCCATCAGCTCGCGCCAGGTCGGAGCGGAGAGTAGAACCATACGTGTTTTCCCACCCTTACCCAAGACCGTCACCTGGCCAGCATCGCCACGAGGAGCCAGATCACCCCAGGTTAGACCGCAGAGTTCGCTGACTCGGAGCCCACCCGCGTAGAGCAATCGTAATAGCACCCGATTACGTGGATCGGTCTCTAGGGCGAGGATCTTCTGCAGGTCCGGCTCCTCCAGAATTCGCTGGGCGAGCTGGTTCTTGACTGTAGGGAGCCGAAGAGGTGCACCGACGTTGGCAGGCAACACGCCGATGCGGTGCCCAAAGGAAAGTAGCGACTTAACCGAGGACAGCAAACGAGCCCTAGACGCTGCGGAGCGCTCTCGTTCGATCTCCACGTTGCCACCCTCGTATACCTTATATATATAGGCGCTCGCGTCGGCGAACGCCTGGACATCGCCAAGGGTGACCAGGCTGAGTGGCTTGTCCTCAGTGAACTCTATGAAGCGCTCGGCGTCGGATCGGTACGCCCGCTGGGTGTGGGAGCTTCGTCCGTGCAGCCAGAGTGCCAGGAGTCTATCGTTCAGTGACTCGGCGGGAATCTCCTGGCCGACTTGGAGCTCGGCAACGGCGCGGCGCGGGATCAGGGCCGTTCGCTCGCCCAAGTCGGCTGGAGCCGCGACCACAACGAGTTCGCCGCCCACATCCAAGATTTCCACAACATCTTCCAACGTCTCTACCGCCTCGCTATCCATCACTACCTCCACGACTTTCCCAGACTCTAGGCACTCGCGCCAGATTCGAGACGGGACCCGCCAGAGTCGCCGAAAATCGCCTCGCCGGGCTAATTTCGGCAGGCTTCCCTACCTTTCCTTCAATGCACGAGAAGTGCAGTTATCGGGCATTCGTCTTCTGTTTGTGTGTTGGCAGGTTTCCCGTGACTTTTGCCGAAACTCGCCAGACCAGCATGTGGAACCAAAACGCACCTGTCGGCCGACATGAAGACCCGGGCTGCGCTCCCGGATCGTACGGCGTGAGTCTCTCGCTTGAGCGCGATCTAGGGAAGAGAGTAGTGCCCAGCAGCAGCGTTACTTTGTTTCTATCCGGACATCCTTGAACATGAATGGGTTATCGCTCAGCCGTAGCAGCTTGCCGCTGGTGGTCGTTACATTTCTGAGAATGACCTTGCTCGTTCGGACATAGGGGAATTTTTCTTTGTAGGACCCATCGGTCAGAGCCGGATTGAAGTTTGCAAAAATCGCGGCTCCCTGGTAACCGTCGGGATGCTTGGAATCATCAATCCGCAGGGACTCGATAGTGATTCTCTCCGGCAGGTAGGTGGTATAGCCAAAATCATGGTTTCCCGAGTTACTGCCGCCGATTAGGCTCGCACTGACCGGCTTACCTCCAGAGGGCACGAACACGCAGTTGCGGATAATGAACTCTCCCTGCCATGTGCTCCCATAGTCGCTGCGCAGATTGACGAGGTTCGGGCCGTAGATGGTAGATTTCTCGACGGTCAGAGTCCCGGTGCCGATGGCATTGATGCCCATGTGTCCCAGGGTCGAGTTGCGGATGGTGGCATTGGCAACCCCCATGTGCGCGTCGAAGCGCGACAGCTTACAGTTGTCGTACAGGAGGTTCTTGCTGTAGTTGGATCCCATGATCCCCCAGTACGTGCGGTCGTTGATGTCATTGGTCTGGCTGCAGTTGACAAAAGACACATTGAGGGCGCGGTTGACCGAAATATCATACGTGCCCATGGAGACCGGCCGTCCGGCTGCCCCGATGGTACCGTAGGTTTTGTGTCCGGTCAGAACGGTGTTGCGAACCGTCACGTTGGCGCAGTCACCGATATTGAGGAAGCCGCCATAGGGCGCGCCGCTCTCTCCCTCGCCGATGATTCGATGCTCTAGTCCCTCGACAACGACATTGGAGCGCCGGATCGCGATATTTCGGTTGTAGTAGGTGTATTTCGACTCCTCGCGATTGGCAGTGGTGGTGAAGCGCCCTCCCGTGATACGCAACGTCGTCTTGTCGATGGGCAAGGCCGTGATGTCCGTTATCTGGTCAAAGTCCCAGATGAGGGGAGTCCCTTTGTCCACATTGCCCTCTTTATCCACCAGGACAATATCGGTTTGTGAGGACCCACTGTTTTGGTTCGCACCGAAGCGGATGTAGCGCTTGACGTGGGCGTCCGTGGCCGTGATGAGGCTGGGGCCAGGAAGAGTGACCTCTATTTTCTTCTGATTTCTCTTGAGTGAAGAGATTCCCCCAAGCTTTGTTGGTTGCAGGCTGGAAGTAACCCTGAAGACAGGGGCATTCCGGTTTTGGACGTTTCTATCATCGATGAGGAAGGCCGCCTTGGCGAAGTCCGTGTCGGTCTGGATGACTGCGGTGCGCTCCTTTCCTCCAATGTAGTACGTGGCCCCGTCGTCAGCTTTAACGGAAAGGTTGTACTGATTGGCGAATGCATGCGCTGCGGCAATGGCGTCGATATCATCGGCCGTCCCATTCCCCTTGGCACCGAACTCACTGTAACGGACGGAGCCTCTCGCCTTGAACTTGAGGACATCGTCGGGCGTCACATTGACACGCAACACTCCCTTGTCATCGGTGCGTATCTCCGTCCTCGTCTTTTCAATGGTGATGACGATCTTTTCAGACGGGCTCGGAGCCTGCCCGTGCGCTGCCGTCACACCAGCAAGAAAACAGACAAATAATAATATGTACTTCATAAGAAATTATTCCCAGGTGTATGCCTCAGGAGCCGGACCACCTGGACCAGGGAAGATCTCGTCCAGACGTGTTAGAATCTCCGGCGTCATCGTGATCTCCAATGCTCGCTGAGATCCATCAAGCTGTCCAAGGGTGCGCGGACCAATGACCGGTGCGGTCACAGCAGGTTGTGCCAGTAGCCACGCCAGCGCGACATCAGCCGGTTTCTCACCTAGCTCCGCACAGAAGCTCTCGTATTGCTGTAGGCGGGAACGGTTTGAGGCGATGCGTTGCTCCCGTGCACCGTGGCCAAGCAGCATGCTCTGCTCTTCGCGACGCCCTGGCTCCAACCTCTTGTCAGACTCTTGAAGTGCTCCGGCGAGCAGGCCCCCTGCCAAGGGACTCCACGGCAGAAACGCCAGTCCGTAGTCTTGACAGGCAGGAATCACCTCCAGTTCTACGGTACGCTCCAGCAAGTTGTAGGGACTTTGCTCAGATACCAGCCCAAGGAAGTTCCTATAGTGCGCCACATCGTTGGCCTTGGCGATGTGCCAGCCCGCGAAGTTGCTGCTCCCCGCATAGATGACCTTCCCATCCGCCACCAGCCGCTCCATCGCCTCCCAAATCTCGTCCCAAGGGGCGGAGCGGTCGATGTGATGGAACTGGTAGAGGTCAATGTAGTCCGTCTTCAGGCGACGTAGGCTCGCCTCGCAGGCACGCCGGATGTTCAGAGCGGAGAGCCCGCCATAGTTGGGCCATGGTTCCATGTCGCGGTAGAGCTTGGTGCCCAGAACGACCTTCTCCCGGCGACCACTTCCCTGGGCGAACCAGCGACCGATCTTCTCCTCGGTTCTGCCGCGGCTATAGATGTCTGCGGTGTCCCAGAAGTTAATGCCCAGCTCCAGCGCCTGGTTCATGAGCTCGACCGCTTCGTCTTCGCTCTCGTGCCATCCGAAGTTCATCGTGCCGAAGCAGAGTCGACTGACCTTCAAGCCGGTGCGCCCCAAGTTGGTGTACTGCATATTCGTTTCTTACTCCATCCAACGATCGCTTTATTGATTTCTCGGCAATGCTGTAAACTAGGTGTATGACAAATCGCGATTGGCAGACCGAGCGCCGCCTTCAAGCCGTTCGATTGTACCAGAAAGGCTGGCAGCAGAAGACTATTGCCGAAGCTCTTGGAGTGACCAAAGGAGCTATCAGCCAGTGGATCAAGAAGGTCCAAGACGTGCCCCAAGAACAATGGTCTGAGGTACTGAGAGTCAAAGTCAGCAGTGGACGGCCTCCCCTTCTCACGCCGGAGGAGAAGAAGCAGATCGCTACTCTCGTTGAGGAAGGAGCGGAAGCCTGTGGCTTCACAGGTGATGTTTGGACGGTCAAACGCGTTAAGGCAATGGCTAGTCGCGAGCTGGGAGTTAAAGCCGGAGCCACCACGATTCGCAATGCCCTGATTGAGGAAGGCTTCTCGGTTCAAAAGCCCCAGGTGGAAGCCAAACAGAAGCGTCAAGCTCAGGTAAATGGCTTTCGTGGAGGATGGGCTAATCTAGAAAAAGGGCAGAGCGAGCGGGAGCCACCATCGTGTTCGTAGATGAATAGGCGTTCCGCTTGCTACCGAGTGTGGTTCGTACCTGGGCACGCAAGGGAGAAACACCTGTTTTGAAGACTCCCTGCAAGTACGACCATCTCTCGGTGGCTGGTGTTTTAACCCTCTCGGGACGTGTGCTGATTAAGGTTCAGGAGAAAGCTTTTACAGGCGAGGATAGTGTGGAGTTTCTGAAGCATATCCTTCGCGAGGTGGCTGGTCAAGTAATTGTGATCTGGGACGGTGCCAGCATCCATCATGGTGAGGCCGTCAAGTCCTTTCTGTCGTTGGGAGGTTCTGCTCGCCTGCGCTTAATTCGCCTTCCTGCCTATGCTCCTGACCTCAATCCTGCTGAGGGGCTTTGGTGCTGGTTGAAACGTGAGCTTAGTAATCTATGTTGTCCCGCCCTTGATGGCTTAAGGATGAACTCTTGCTTGCTGTGAATCGTCTGCGTCGTCGTCAGGATGTCTTGATGGGGTGTTTCAAGAGAGCGGGTTTACAGATTTAACGAGAGGTCAATAACTCTAGACTCAGAGCATCCTTCCAGTCGATTCTTGCTCTGACAGCATCTGCTGCTTGTCGATCTGAGAGATTTTCTGCAAACTGCATGATGGTCACGAGGGCTAATTTCCATGGTTCGAGTCCTGGTTTTCCTCGTTTCGGGTAGAGTTTTTCAAAATCCTTGTCGTTGAAGATGGTTCCCAGTTCATCTCGCATCTGTATATAGAGGTTGCCTTTTGGAAACGCTGCTTTTGCGACTGACTGAGTCTATTGTGGGATGGGCTCGACCGGCTGTGGCTTGAGGGACATGAAATGCTCCTTGAGGGGCAAAGATATCCTATTTTACTTGCCGGGCAAACTGCCCGGCGAATTCGCCAACAGTATCCGGTCGTTAAAATGATTTTCTCACGACTCGGTTGGGCTTAACCCACCGCATTCTTTTCTGGGGACAGTCAAAACGGATCATTTTCGCAAGCTCGCATTTTTCCCCAGAGCCCTATCGAGGGCCGTATTATAGATGTTGAAGTCGTACAAAGCGTTTACGTAGTCTGCCTTAGCTTGAGCGAGTGAGCGTTGGGCCTCACCGAACTCGATCAGGGGAGAGACTCCCGCCTGCCGAGTGACACCCGCGCTGTAGCGTAGCCGCGCGAGATTGAACGCTTCTTCGGCACGTATCACGGCCTGACTTGTAGCAACCACTTGTTCTTGAGATTGCTCGATGTTCAAAATTGTTTGCCTCACTTCTAGGGTTACAACGTCAATCTGAATGCGTTTATTGTTCTCCGCGAGAGAGACTTGGGCATTTGCAGACTGAAGCCTTGCACGAGCCTGACCGCCATCAGTGACAGGCAAATTCAAAGAGAATGTGATTTGTCCTGATTGCTTCTGCCCACCCAATCCCGAAGGATTAGGATTGTAGTTATGGGAGTACCCAAGGCTTGTGGTGGGCAACAAGCTCTGACGCGCAAGCATGATACCTCTCTTCGCCGCCGCGATGCTTGCCTCTTCCCGCAGGATCTCAGGGCGATTTTTCAGCGCCTCAGAAAGCAGGCTAGAAAAGTCACTTTCATTGATTTGCAGAGGATCGGAAACAATAGTCGTTTTTTGTTCTTCTTTTGGCTTAACCGCAACGACATCAACCAGACGCGTGGGACTTGGGAGAAGGATCGTTGACGAAGCGCTCTTCGGTGTTGCCACGGCACCTGTCGTACTCACCTTTAGCCGTTCATCAAAGGCAAGGCCAATCGTGCTCTTTAGTGCCGACAGTGCGATGCTCACGTTGGTTTTCCGCTGGCTGAGGGCGTTTTGAGCGGTTGCCACATCTGCCTCTGCACTGATGACATCGTACTTTGCTACCGTGCCCGCAGCTACTCGCAGGTTGGCATCCGAGAGACGATCCACCGCATTTTGCAGATCGCTCTGTGCTACCTCAAGCAGAGACTGATTTCTGAGCACGCCGTAAAAGGCATTTTTGACGTTGAAGACAATATCGTTCTGGACGCGCTTCAGATCTATCTGCGCCGAGAGCTCTTGGTACTGCGCCTGGGTCACCGCAGCTTTGAGTACGCCGGAAAGGTCTATCGGAACTTGGACGGTTGCGGTGAGCTGGCCACCATACTGAGGCTGCGTAACTAAGGACTGGTCACCTAGATTCACCACCTGAGTCTGATTCTGGCGTGTCGCCGTGACTCCGGCACTGGTTTTGATACCGAGTGCGGAGCGAGAGATCCCCGTGCTTCCCTGAGCTTGAGCGAGATTCTCTCGGGCTGCCGCCAGGTCTTTGCTGAGCTTGAGGGCGAGCTCTACCGCACGGTCGATGGTCAGCACCGCATCGGCGATGTCGGGGGCTACTTCCTTTAGTTTGGGAGAGACAGGAAGTGTCATGCTCTCTTGTGCCCAGGCTCTTCCGGGAACCACGCAGATTCCCAAGGAGGCTAAAATCGTTACTCGCTGAATTGTCATTAGTTGTCGCATGATCGTTTCCTTTCTTAGCCCTCTGATTTTGCCAAGCGGGCTTTGAGGCGTGCCACGGACTGCGTCAGGTCGTCCATGAGGGAGTAGATGACCGGCGTGGCCACCAAGGTCAGCAACAGTGAGAGGGTCTGCCCCCCCATGATCAGGTAGCCAACCGAGCGATTGGTCGTGGAACCCACTCCCGTGCTGATGACGAGCGGAATCATCCCCGCCACAAAGGCAATCGTGGTCATCAGGATGGGGCGAAGGCGGTCTTGGCTTGCCTGAACAATGGCGTCTTCCCGTTGCAGTCCTTCCGCCCGAAGCTGGTTGGCGTGGTCCACCTGAAGAATCGAGTTCTTCTTGACGACCCCGAACAGAACCAGAAGACCCAGCAAGGAGTTTAGGTTGAGAGAGCCTCCTGTCACCACAAGAGCCAGGAGGCCGAACGGGACAGATAACGGCAAAGAGACCAGAATGGTGAAGGGATGCACCCAGGACTCAAACTGCGCCGCCAGAATCAAGTAGATGAAGATGAAGGAGAGCGCCACTGCCGTTCCAAAGGCGACAAAGGTCTTGCCCAGCTCCTTACTCATCCCACCCGGCTGCCCCTGGTACTGATCTCCAAGGTGCAATGCCTTGTAGGCTTGGTCAACCTGATTGAGGACGTCTTGTTGCGATGCCCCTTGCTTGATATTAATCGAGAGGGTCACTTGCCGTGAGCGTGACAGGCGGTTTATCGCGGCCGGAGCAGTGCTCTCCTCCACAGTGGTGACCTGATCAAGCGTGACGGGGCTTCCCTCAGGCTTGCTGCTCGGCACCAAGAAGAGGTTGAGATCCTTCACACGGGTGCGATAGCGCTCCTGCGCACGGGCACTGATATCGTAGCGCCGCCCCCCTTCTTCGTACGACGAGACTGTCTGACCCGCCGCAACTATCTGAACGACGCTCGCCAAGTCTGTGGCGGAGACTCCGAGATCCGCCGCTTTGGCACGGTCTATCACGATCTTAGCCGACGGGTTTCCCGAGGAAGATGAGGAGCTTACATCCGTCACGCTCGGTATTTGCTTGGCCTTTGCGATCAAGTCATCGGCGGCTTTCTGCAGTACCTTCAGGTCTGGTCCCGTCAGGACGTACTGGATGGCGGGCATGGCACCGCCGCCGCCGAAGGCACTGGGAGCGGAGACCGTGATCGTGAGGTCTTTGGGGTACTTAGGGACGATCTCTTTGCGAACCTGGTCGATAATGTCAAACGCTGACTTCTTGCTCTTGCGCTGTCCTATCTCGTTGATACGAACGGCGATTTCACCTTTATTGGCGCTGCCTTGAGAGTCCGAACCGACCGTGACAACGGCGTAGCGAACATCCGGAATGCGCTTGCGGATGTCCTCCGCGACTTGATTGAGCAGCTCTCCGGTGGCCTTTAGCGAGGTTCCCGTCGGTGCTTGGATAGACACCTGAAACTGGCTCTGGTCATCTGAGCTCAGAAACTCTTTGTTGACAAGCCCAATAAGCGGCACTGAGGTGAGGAAAGTTGCGATGCAAACGATGACAACGACCGGGCGGTGATGGAGAGCCCAGTGGATGAGCTGGGCGTACTTGGTTTCGATTCGGTGGGCCAGCCCGTTTTTATTTAGTGCGTGGCTTTTTTTCGTTGTCCCCCCTGCTTTCAGCCAGCGCGATGTCAGCATTGGGGTCAGAGTAAAAGCAACCAGCATCGAGACGAGGATCGCAAAAGCCATCGTCAGGCCGAAGGAAGTCAGAACGCGCCCCACGATCCCAGACATGAACGCCACGGGCAGGAAGATCGCAACCAGAGAGAGGGTCGTTGCCAGAACTGCCAGCCCGATTTCCTTGGTTGCAGCGATGGAAGCCTCTTTGGGAGACATTCCCTTTTCATGGATGAAGCGGACGATATTCTCCAGAACCAGGATCGCGTCGTCAATAACGATACCCACCGAGAGAGTCAGCGCCAGCATCGTGATGGTGTTGAGCGTGAATCCCTTTGCCCACATGAGTAAAAACGTTGCGATGATCGAGGCCGGGATTGCAAGGGCGGCGATAATGGTAGAGCGCCAGTCTCGAAGAAAAAACAGCACGACCAGGGCGGCCAAAAGAGAGCCTAGAACCAGGTGCTCCTCCAGAGTATGAACCGATGCATTGATGAAGATGGACTGGTCTTGCGTAATCTGCACCGAGTATCCCGCAGGCATCAGGTGCTTTACACTCTCCAGCCGCTCCTTGATCTGGTCCACGACAGCGACCGTATTGGTGCCGCTCTGTTTTTGTACTTGCACAAGAATAGTCGATTGTCCATTCAGGCGAGCGATAGAGCTCGCTTCTTTCTCCCCATCCGTGACGGTTGCCAAATCGCTCAGGTAAATGGGCTGGCTATCCTGCCGCGCGACGACGAGGGATTTAAGCGCTTCAATACTCCGGTAGCGCCCTTCGGTTTGCAGAGAGATATGCGTATTGCCCTGGTCAAGAGAGCCACCAGGAGCCTCAACATTCTGTTGGGAGAGTGCATTGCGAACACTCAGTGCCGTGAGGCCGTAGGCGCGAAGGCGATACGGATCGAGCGTGATATTGATCTGGCGTAGCTGCCCCCCAGAGATGGTAGCCTGCCCCACACCGCTAACGGATTCAATTTGCGGGCGCAGGGTCTTGTCCGCGTACTCCGTGAGGTTTCGGATGGACTCTCCTGGGGCCGTGAGCGTAAAGGTAAGCACGGGGGTAGAGTCCGGTGCCATCTTCTGAATAGTAGGCTGATCCGCGCTGCTGGGAAGACTTGGAAGAGCCAGGTTCACCTTGGCCTGCACCTCCTGGAAAGCGACAGCACTGTCTTTTTCAAGCGAGAACTGGACCGTGACAATGGAGATGCCCTCCGATGACACTGAGGAAACGGTATCCACGCCCGAGATCGTGTTGATCTGTTTTTCGATCTGCTCGGTGACACTGGAGTCCATCTCTTCCGAAGAGGCTCCCGCCATGCGAGTCGTGATAGACATAGAAGGCATGTCGGTATTGGGCATCTGCTCCAGCCCGAGATGCTGGAAGGAAAATAACCCCGCCACGCAGAGAGAGAGAATCAGAACCGCCGCAAAAATGGGGCGTAAAACAGAGATTCTAGCGAGCCATTGCATTGTTTTTCTTCTCCTGGTTGTTATCCGCTTTTACGGAATCACCGTTTTTCAGGGTACGCTGCCCGAGCGTGACAACAATATCGCCTTCTTTCAAATCGGAGGAAGATACTTCGCCGACGCCGTCCTCGGAGTTGATGCTTATGGATTTCTCGATGGCCTTATTGTTTTCGATGACAAAGAAGATGTTTTTACCATCCTTCTTCAAGATGGCTTCCTTGGGAAACAGGACAACACCCTGGCTCTTTTCCGTCGTGATCTTCCCTTGAGCAAACATATGCGGACGCAACACACCAGCTTTGTTATCCAGAGAGATTCGCACGGGGAATGTCCGACTAGACGAGGAACCAGAGGGATAGATACGAACCACCTTCCCCGCAAATGTCTTTCCCGGATAGGCATCCACCGCGATAGCAACCGATTGTCCTACTTTTACGTGACTCAGGGAGACACTGGGAACAGCGGGTTCAAAATACACACTGTCCATCGCCACGATACTGACAATGGGGTTGGTGACGGTGACGTTCTGTCCCGGCTGAGCGGTTCGAGAAGCGACTTTGCCCGCGAAAGGAGCACGAATGGCCGTATCAGCAACCGCTTGGCGTGCGGTGGTCAGCGCAGCGTTAGCACTATCAATGCCAGCACGAGCGGAGGAAATATCGGCTTGCTTTACCGTGAGCTGGGTTTTGTTGGCCAGAGCTGTATCGAGAGATGCCTTCCGAACGGCATCCGTGGCTCGTCCTGCGGTCGCCTGCCGCAGTGCTTCCTCTGCCTGGTCGATCTGCAATTTTGCTTGGTCGATCTCCTGTTGACGGCTCCCTTTCAGCTGTAGCTCAACCGTCGCCTTTGCTGCATTCAGGTTTGCTTGGGCCACATCGCGTGCTGTTCGATACTGATCAATCTCCGCTTGAGAGATCGCCCCCGCCGTAAAGAGTTTCTCACTACGAGTCAGATCCGCTTGAGCCTTGCGCAGGTTCGCTTCCGCTACCGACAAGCTCGCTTGGGTCTGGAGGCGCTCCTCTGGCCGTGCGCCTTCCTGTAAGGTCGAGAGCCGAGAGCGAGCACTAGCTAAGGCTGCCTCCGCGGAACGAACCTGCGCCTGTGAGACCGTCGTCTGTTGGTTGTACGTAGCGCGTGCAGAGGTGACATCCGCTTCCAGAGTCTTGCCTGCCTGCTGGTACGCTGCCTCCGCTTGCGTGAGCCTGGCGCGAGCAGAGTTGAGGCTCGCTTCCGCGGTGCGCACCTGTGCGAGAAGATCGGTGGCATCGATTCGAGCAATCACCTGTCCTGCTGCTACCGTATCACCTTCACGAACCGTGACTTCTAGGAGTTTGCCTCCCTGCTTTGCGGAGAGACTTACTTCTTGCAGGGCCATCAGAGACCCCGTCACGTTCAGTGACTTGGTCACCTCGCCACGGTGCGCCTTGGCCGTCACTACAGGGGAGGGGGAATTGGCATTCTCTTTAGATCCACCGGGCGATTCAGGAGGCGATCCGCCCGGCTTGGGCATACATCCACTCATCAGCAGGAGTGCCCCACTACTGAAAGCAAGATGACGTGATAGCTGAACTGTCTTCATACCTTCCTATCTACAAGGATAAGATGAAGACATTATTAAGTGACCACTCACTTACTAAAAAGGCGAAAAATTAATCCGGGGCAGGTGGCCGGGCGGGGGCGATACCTTCCCACAGAAGCTCAAGGGCACTATGTGCCTTCGCCTGACGCCATTCCACAGAGAGCTGTTGCCCCTCAAGCATGGCCTGGAAGGCATGGAACATGGTCACACCAAGGATAGTAGAGGTAAGGGCTGGTATGTTCGTGCAGTGCAGTTTAGCCTGAGCCACCTGCTGGTTAAGCCAGTGTGTCAAGAGGGCTTGATCTTGCTGTGGCATCTCCCGTAATGGCCCCTTGGGATCTCCTGGATGAGGGGTTCCTAGGCTCATGATGAGCCTAGGCATTACATCGATATGGAACGAGAGAAGGGCTAGTAATATAGATTCCAGATGAGTGCGTATGTCTCCGACGACGAGGTCGGGTGCAACCAATTTGTGCCAGGCCGGGGGAAGTTCTACCTCAAGGGCGGCGGAAAACAGTTCCTCTTTCGTCTGAAAGCGCTTGAAGATGGTTCCTTCTGAAACTCCAGCGCGCCGAGCAACCTTGGAGGTAGCTGCTCCAAAGCCTTCCTCTAAGAAAACGCTTCTTGCGGCTTCCAATATCTGTTCATCTTTAATGGTTGTGGGTCGTCCCATAGAGGTACTTCCTGCTGAAGAGCTGAGTCCTAATGTACCATTTTTGCTAGAGTTTCATTATTGACCTTGCTACCTGACCGCCATCCCAACATATGGTTTCTTTAAGGACAAATCACGACTGCCTCATCACAAATCGCACCTGGGAAGATCTCCTGACTATGGCGAGGAAACGTCAATAGAATTGCGCCCCCGAGTTTTCGCACGATAGAGCGCTTGGTCTGCCTGGTCTATCAGTTGTGAAGGGGTCTCTGTTGTGTCCAAGAGGACGGCCCCTCCGATGCTGACGGTTATCGGCCGAAGCTCCCAGGCATGAGCCATTATGGCTTGTCGCAGACGCTCCGCAAAGATGAGGGCACCCTCTCGGTCTGTCTCAGGCAGAATCACGACAAACTCCTCGCCGCCGTAGCGAGCAACAAAATCCGTGATCCGTGAGGTCGCTTGACCTATCTCCGCAATGCTCTTGAGCACTTGGTCGCCTGCGGGATGGCCAAACGTATCGTTGAATGTCTTGAAGTGATCGACATCGAACATCAGGATTGCAAGAGCACTTTGGTAGCGTCGGCTACGCTTGAACTCCTCGACTAGCCGCTCGTGAAATGCCCGGTGGTTTTTGACTCCGGTGAGGCCATCCGTTGTGGCCAGCTCTAAGAGGCGGACATTGGAGCGCTCCAGCTCTGCGAGCTGCTCCTCGACCTTGCTCTTGAGCAGGTAGCGCTCCGTTATATCTTTGAAGGTTACGACGACAGCATGAGGCTTTCCATTTTCTACCAAGGGAATACTATTGATGCAAATCCAGGTTAGTTCCCCTGAGGGCTTATGAACTCCCATAACAACATTGTGTTGGGATATACCTTCTCTCAGCGATACCATCGCAGGGTGGGTCTCTCCAGGGAAGTCAGAGCCGTCCTCGTGAATTGCTCGCCAGCGGGGATCCAAAGACGTAACCCCCATCATCTGGTCCGCCGTCAGCCCCAGTATACGCACGGCACTCGGGTTGCAGATCGTGATCTCGCCGCTCTGGTTCTGTAGGATGAATCCCTCTTGCATCGCCTCTGTCGCTGCTCGGAATCGCTCCTCGTACGTCCTAGACTCCTCTTGTGCTACTTTTAGCGTCGTTACGTCTGTTATCTGGACGAAGAACCCCTGAACCAGACCATCCACCACCTCAGGCACATAGTTGACGAGAACCTGGTAGGTGTTTCCATTGGGAACGGTGACTTTCCTCTCGAAGGTCTGTAGCTCTCCCTGGAGGACGCGGAGAATGTAGGGTAGGTCCAGCTCGTAGACAGGGCCGAGCCACTCTTGTAGAGGGGAACCAAGAAGCGCCTCTTGCGGCCTGTCTGCCCAGTTGCAAAACGCTCTATTGGCGAAGCGGCAGATCTGGTTCTCATCCCAGTACGCGATTGGCCCAGGGATGTGATCCAAAGCCCCCACTGCTATATCAGGGATCTCTCTGGGCGGTCGCTCAGAATCATTCGAACTAGGCATTTTTTATATACTTCTGATATTCCATATATTTTCGCTACACTACCTTTTTTAGAAGAGTAGTGCCACTTGGACACGATTGTCTTTACCACAGGGGGAATCTAGCTACACTGAAATAATCCCATTATGGGGTGTGGGTCGCGTTCAGATCCAGGAGAAAAGCGTATAAATTCCGGCTGCTCCTCCAGCCTACTTTGTTCGCTTAATAAGCATGTTCAGTTGCTCCCTCTCTTGGTCACCTGCAATCATCGGGGATCGGCGCGTTCCTATCTTCAAGGGGGACACCAACAGCACTGAGAATCTCCAGCCTCTGTGCGACTCTGGTAACTCCAGGAAGGTGGATCGGTAGAGGGGCCAGCCCAAAAATTTCCCTTTTCTGCCACAACTTGGAGATCTGACGACAGCCATGGACCGGAGGCCGCCGCCAAAAACGGTCGATTTGATGACGACTCTGAAATGTACACACAGGACAACCTGTTGCTAAACGTAACACACTTTTCTGGAGACAGTCCAGTCATAGGGATGCCGTATAGGACTTACAGGTAAAATAGCCTTCAGACAGTGCGCTCACGATATCCCCTCGCCTCCCATTGTCGACAGCAGGGGTCCCCGAGGTCTTTTTCATGAACCGACTCGATTTCAACCGCTGGCTCTGTGCCAACATTGCTATTCTCACGGCTGGCCCACTCTGGGCTCAGGGGAAACTGGAGCAGGGTAAAGATAGGATCGACACGCCCGCTGTGGGAGCAGGGCTCTGTGTCCACAATCTCTTCCAGTCCAACATGGTTGTCCAGCGCAACCGCCCCATCCCAATCTGGGGCTGGGCCACGCCCGGCGAGACCGTGACCGTCACCTTTGCCGGTCGGTCTCGCTTCACCAAAGCGGCCCCTGACCGTTCCTGGAAAGTCGAGCTCCCGGCACTTCCTGCCAGCGCAGAGCCACGAACGATTGTCGTACAGGGCAAAGGGAGCAAGCTCGAGCTCACCAACATCCTGGTCGGTGATCTCTGGGTGCTGGGCGGTCAGAGCAACATGGAGTTCGAGCTCCACAAGGTGGAAGAAGGCCCGCTGGAGATTCTCTCCGCCAACTTCGACCAGATTCGCCTCTTCACCGTCCCTCAGCAAAATGGTCCCGAGCTCAAGCGAGCCTTCCCGCGCCAGTACCAGTGGAGTGAGTTCTTCAGCCAGCACTTCCGGCAGGGGTACTGGGATGTCTGCTCCCCCGAGACCGTAGGAGAGATGTCGGGGATCGGGTACGTCTTCGCCCGGCGGATCCACATGGCTACCCGGATTCCCATCGGGGTTGTCGATGTCTCGCGCGGGGGGACGTCCCTGGTGAGCTGGACACCGATCGAGGTGCTCCGAAAGATCGACACCCCCGAGGTGCGCGAGACCCTCGCCGAGTGGGATAAGAAAGTCGCCGAGTTCGACCCACAGAGAGACCTGGAAGCCCGGCGCAAGCAGTACGACACCTGGGTGGCTCGCCAGCGTGCCCAGGGCAAGGCGATACCGGCGGATCGCAAGCCGCCCTCCGATCTACAACCCGGTCCGGCGATGGATATGAACCGTCCGGGGAATCTCTTCGCCAGCACTCTCTCCACCCTCGCCGGACTACCGGTCAAAGGGGTCATCTGGCATCAGGGCTACAATGATGCTCTGGTGCCCAACGGCCATAAGCTCTATGCACGGGTCTTTCCGGAGCTGATCAAGGCCTGGCGCACCACCTTCGACGACCCTACCATGCCCTTTGGAATCATCACGCAGGAGACCCAGGACCCGCCGCAAACCCTGGAGAACTTCCTTCCTCCTATGGTAGACGAAGGAAACTACATCCGCGAGGTTCACTACCAGACCTTTCTCAACCTCCGCAAAGCGAGCGATAAGAATGTTGGCTATGCCAGTAGCTTCGACCAACACCGCGCCTGGTACCACCCCCAGATCAAGGTTCCCGTGGGCGAGCGCATCGCCAAGTGGGCTCTGGCGACCCAGTACGGAAAGAGCATCCGCTGGCTGCCCCCCCAGCTTCAGGAGGTCAAGGCCAGCGACGGCAAGCTCTTCTTAAAGCTCGATACCTGGGCGGCTCCCTTCAACGATGGCCCGATCCAGGGGTTCGCGATCGCGGGAAAGGACGGACGTTTCCAGCCCGCAAAGGCGGAGTGGCTGGATAAGAACGCCGGTAAGGGAGAGCCGAACTGGGAGCGCAGTGTGGTGGTGCTCTCCAGCCCGTTGGTGCCGGAGCCGGTCTACTTCCGCTATGCCTGGGCAAGAAACCCGCTGGAGAACCTGAAGTCCACCGACAACTCCGGGCTCCCCTTCGACACCCAGCGCAACGATAGCTTCTCCCTCGCCGACATGTTCCAGATCTACACCGGCAAGAGCACCGCGAAGCCCGGTGTCCTAGGCGAGGGCGAGCGACGCGAGCTGGTCAATGCATTGAAAGCAGAGGATTTGAAGCGGCGACGAGAAGAAGCGAAGGGATTAGGCATGGAAATCTGGAATCTAGCTCCTAGATGAAGCCCAATATCCTCTTTATCATGAGCGACGACCACGCCGCGCATGCGATCAGTGCCTACGGCAGTCGCATCAACCAGACGCCGCAGATAGACCGCATCGCGCAGGGGGGAGTGCGGCTGACGAACTGCCACTGCACCAACGCGCTGTGTACCCCCAGCCGTGCCACGATCCTCACCGGGCAGTATGGGCATGTCACCGGCGTGCGCGAGTGGCAGCCGCTCGACAACCGCCGCCCCGTCCAGCTCCAGAAGCTCCTGAAGGCGGCAGGATATTCCACGGCGATCTTCGGCAAGTGGCACCTCGGGCACGGAATCACCGATCACGTCGACCGCCCCGATCACCACGGCCCCAACGCGGTCCCGGCCGACCCGGTGAGCTTCGACTACTGGTCCCTCCTGCCAGGCCACGGGCGCTACCACGACCCAGAGCTGCTCACCCCGGCGGGGCGCACCGAAGTGAAGGGGTACATCAGCGATATCCTCACGGATCAGGCGCTGGAGTGGCTCGCCCAGCGCCCTTCGGCCGATCAGCCGTTTTTCCTCTGCGTCCACCACAAAGCCCCCCACCGACGCTGGGAGCCGGGGGAGCGCTACCAGCACCTCTACACCGACGAAGAAATCCCCTTGCCCGAGACCTTCGACGACGACTACGCGGGGCGGCCCGCCGCGGCGCTGGCGAAGATGCGCGTGCTGGGCGATCTGAGCCAGAGCGATGTCAAAGGCGACCCTCCCCCCGGCCTAGACGATGCGGCGCTGAAGAACTGGAACTACCAGCGCTACATCAAGGACTACCTGCGTTGCGTCGCGAGCGTCGATGCCTCCGTGGGACGCCTGCTCGACTACCTCGACGAAGCCAACCTGGCGCACAACACGATCGTGGTCTACACCAGCGACCAGGGCTTCTTCCTCGGCGATCACGGGTGGTACGACAAGCGCTTTATCTACGACCACTCCCTCCGGATGCCCTTTCTGCTGCGCTACCCTGCGGAGGTGCCGGCAAATACCACCCAGGACGCGCTCCTCACGAACCTGGACTTTGCCCCGACCCTGCTCGACTATGCCGGTATCCCCGCACCCACGGAGATGCAAGGAGTCTCGGGACGCGCCCTGCTCCGTGGCGAGACGCCGCCGCAGTGGAAGGAGTCGCTCTACTACCGCTACTGGGATCACGGGGGCCACAATGTCTGCGCCCACTACGGTGTGCGCACCAATACCCACAAGCTGATCTACTTCCATCCCCCCGACACCACCTGGGACGGGATCGTGGAGGCCGAGCCCCGCTTGTCGCCCTACTGGGAGCTCTTCGATCTCGTGGCAGACCCCAATGAGCTCCACAATGTCTACGACGACCCCGCCTACGCCCCTATCCAAGCCCAGCTCCACGCGGAACTAGACCGCCTGCAGCAACAGTACGGCGACGAGCCGCTCCACGCTCCACCACACCAACCAGTTTAGGAAGATCAGGCCCTAGGGCCGCCCCATGGGGAAATAACGGCTGAGAATGTCTTGCACCACCTGCCGTGCCATAAGGCCATTGCGCTCCTGGTAGTCGTCAAGTGGCTTCTCTTTTGTCTGGGAGCCCGCAGGATGCAGGGTCTGAAAGTGCGCGAGATAGGCATCGTGGTTCATGGGGATGATGCTCTGGTAGTGGCGCAGGCGGTCGTAGATCGCACCGGACGGCTTGAGTCCCGCTTGGGCCAGCTGCGCCTGAAGTGCCTCGGGCTTATCCGGGTGAATTCCCCAAAAATAAAGCAGTGGCGTCAGATCCGCCTTGGCCGCCTTGGACATTCGCAGAATTCGACTGTCCGTGGGATCGTCGTTTTTGGGGTACTCGATTCCCTTGGAATAGTCCACTTGAACGGAGTGCCAAAACGCGCTGAGCGCTTCCCAGCCGAAGAGCTTGACGATATCCACGTACTTTGCATGGCCGCGGTGCTGGTACATCATCTCTGCGGCGACCATGGGCTTGCCCTGCTGGAAATGATCGGTCACCATCCACGTCAGCGCCGCTTGATCGAGGTTCATCTTCTCGCCATTGCCAAGCGAGCGCCCAAATGCCTGCTCCAGATCGACACCGAACTTCCGGTTCAAGACCGCAACAAAGGGCACGTTGACAGCAGATTCTGTCTCGCCCTTGAACTTGGTGAGGGACGTGGCGTGGCCCAGCTCATGAAAGGTGGTGTACGGGGCAAATTGTGGCCCACGGATCATGTAGTTCTTTCGGGCACTGGCCCCTGCTTTCTGCATCGCCAGCTGATCCGGGTTGTAGGGATCGTTGGACATGGGGTAGCCGGGGAAGTTGGCGGTGCCCCGGTAGAGGACATCGTTTTGCATGTAGAGCACTGTCTTAGGGCGCAGAAGAGGCAGTCCTAGGAGCTCCGAAACGGCATCCATGGACTGATCCCAGTCGCGCATCAGTGTCACGGGGTCTTCCAGATCACGAATCCAGGCGGCGGGAACCTGCATCATGAACTTATCCGACTCGAAATCGGCCCATGGCCCGGGGTGCAGCCGCTCAGTGCTTTTCCACTCAGCCATGGATGTCTTGGAGAAGCTCCGGGCAGAGAAGAACGGGGATCGAACGGCGTTGGTGATCTTCACCGAAACCAGGCCCGCAGACGCTTTGTAGGGCACTTCGATATAGATTCCACCGCCCAAAGGGTTGGCTATCGGGGTCACGCTACGGGTGATCGGGAAGACCAGCGACACACGATCCAGCCGCTTGATCTTAGGCTTCTTCGCCAAGTCCCAGGACTGCGCCCCAACCCGAATGGTGAAGCCCTTGCCCACCAGCGCTGGCGGGACTGTAACCGTACTGATGCTACCAGGGGCGAGATAACATCCGGTTGGTCGGCGTGCGGGGACATCTTGGAACGCCACGGGGAATCCCCACGCCTCGGGTTGCGACGCGTTGATTTGGATGTCGTACCCCTGACTAGGATCCGACGGGGCTGTCACTTTACCGGGGAAATACTCCGCCGTTTTGAAGCTCTTTCCCGTGAGCATCGCGGCACGTTTTTCTAGGTTCTCCGGCGTGTAGGCAAAATCGAGCAACGCCTGCTGGATGGCAAAGAGAGCGTAGTGCAGCTCTAAGCCGCTGGTTGCGGTGCGGGGAAAGCCACCTTTGGTCGCTGCATTCATGAACAGCGGCCCGATCCGGGTTTCGTAGAGCTCGACCAGCTCGAAGGCTTTCGCACAAGTGGTCGCGTCCGTGCCGAGCTGCCGGGCATCTTTGAGAACAAGCGCTGTCACTTTGGAGAGCTCGGCGGGTGTCAGCTGTGCTTCACCACGGACCTGATCCTGTAGGGAACTCAGGGCAGCCAGCAGCTCAGGGGACGACTGTTTGACGGCCGAAGCCGTCGGTGCCTCGGCCACGGCAACGGATGTCGTGAATCCCGTCGCCAAGGCAACCAGCAAATACAGGACTTTTTTGTTCATGATCGATTGATTTCTCTTGGGTGTGAGAGGCGAGCCAATGCGTTTGCCGCCGGGAAAGAGCAACGCCACTTCACCTTGATCTGCGTTCGGGCGATGAGTGAGAAGTTCATACTTTCGCCCACCGAATTGTCAGCATCATGGTTTCATTATACGAGCGGCTTCTGCCAGTGTTCACCTGTTTCAGCTTCCGGTTCCCTACTCAGCTTCAAGTTCCCAGTCCAGTATCAATCCCCGCACGAACTAGGGAGCGGGCACGGTGCAGGCGAGACTTCACGGCAGCCACCGAAATTCCCAGGCGTTCAGCGACTTCATTCGCAGGGAGATCCTGGACATCGCGTAGCTCATAGACCTTGCGGTAGAGTGGAGGCAGCTCCGCCATCACCTGAAGCAGACATGCCTTCGTCTCTTCCTCAATCAGCTGTGAGTCTATGGAGGGGGCATTCGAAGCGGGCTCGATTCCGTGCTCACTTAGCTCCGCCAAACGCAACACTGGAGCAAGCGCTTCCCGGCGCTTCAGGCGACCGCAGGTGCGCCGGGCAATAATGGCCAGCCAGCTCTGGAATGCCGTCTCATCACTGAGCTGGTGCATGGCGCGGTAGGCATTGAGCAGCGACTCGGAGAGTACGTCGTCGGCATCATCGGCGTTGCCACACATCCGCACCATCTGGCGGTAGACCGCGTCCTTGTGCCGGGCCATTAGTTGGTCAAAGTTCATACCCCAATACTACCCGAAACCAAAAAACGGGCAGGGAGAAGTCCCTGCCCGCTCTGCCTTCTCACCGCACTACTGGCGTGGGGGAACTGGGTGGAAGGTATGCATCCCCGCCATTCCGTTCTTGATGAAGTCGCTCACCGCCTGCGCATGGCTTTGTAGCAGCTTCACTGTGTAGGCATCCTCGGAGGTCTCGACCACCTTCACGCCACGCTCCGTGGCAGTCACGGAGATCACGACCTTGTCCGCATTCTGAAACAGCGCGGCAAAGAGCGGATCGCCTTGACGGATGGGCTGGTTCTTCTCTAAGCGTGTCTTCATCGCTGCCACATGCTCCTGCAACAGCCCTACGGTTTGGGGATCGCTGGACTCGGTCAACGCCTCGATCCCGTTGGGAAGGATCTTCACGGTTCGGCTGATGGTACCGGACTGAGCGAAAAGGGAGTGGATCGTTCCCATGTCCGCCATGCCACCATTCATCATTCCCATTCCACCGCCCATATTGCCGCCACCCATACCTCCCATCTGGTTCATGCGGCCCATCATACAGCCCTGCATTCCCATGCCACGGCCCATCTGGTTCATGTTCATGCGGCCCATCATCCCCATGCCCATACCACCACCCATACGCCCCATCTGATTCATACCACCCATCATGGAGCCCATGTTTCCCATCATGGGGCAGCCCATGCTGCCCTGCTGGGATGAGCCAGAATTGGGGGTCTGAGCCAGAGCGGCCCCGCTCGCAACGAGAAGCGTTGCTACGGCAAACAAACCTGCGGGAAAGACCCGCATTTTACGTCGAATAGTCATCCTGAAACTCCCTTCGCTAACCTGACGGTCACTCCGAAAATCGCTACTACTCGCACTCAGTCACATCACGGTGAACTCCTCCTATAAAGACAGAGGCTCCCCAAATCGAAAAGGGTTCAAGGGCGGGAAAACAAATTAGGACACCGCAGCCAGAATCTCGGAAAGTGGAGGACGATCCGCAGGTTCAGCACAGGGATAGGCAAGCCGGACGCTACCCTTCGTATCCAGAAGGAAGTCACCGCCGAGCTGGTAGGGATCGCCTTTGATCGGCATGAGCTTGCGCCCCTTGGCCAGTAGACGGAAGTAGTACCAAAACATCTTCGGGTGCCAGGCAGCCAGCACTGACGAGCCAAGACCAAAGGCGCTGTAGGCTCGGCGCTCTGGATCGAGAAACATCGAAAAGGGGAACTGGGTCGCTTCCTGCCAGTACCGCGCCAGCTCTGGCGTGGCGAAGCTAACGAGCACCACTTCTATCCCACGTGCTTTCAACTCCTCGTGATGGTCACGCAACTGCGTGACATGCTCCCTGCAGGGCAGTCACCCAAGGTGTCGTAGGAACACAAGGAGCGTCCATCGATGCTGGCTCAAAAGCTCCCCCAGAGTGATCGTCTCTCCCTCTACTGTGCGGAGAAACAGTCCCATATTAGGAGCCATGAGCGGCCTTATAGGCTAATACCTGGACGACGGCGCTTGTGCCTGAGTGAAAGGCTCCCTCGTGAACGTCACGCTCTTGCTCGTGTGCAATTGCAAAGGACAGCCCCGTGAGCTCCTGCTGGAGCATTGCCAGCGGCATCGTGAGTTCGGCTTGCTGTGGCCCCCCAGTGCCTCTTCCCACCTGGGCGGGCGTGTATGCCTCCAAGACAAACGCGCCGCCGGGTCGAAGCCCCTCAACTGCCTGTCGATGAATACGCTGACGTAGCAAAGGAGGCAGATGAGCGAAGATCGAGACAATCCCATCCCAGGCATTGGGCTCTATCTCAAAGTGGGCTAAATCAGCAACAATGGTCTCGATAGTAACCCCACGCTGGACGGCGAGTGCCTGCGCTTTCTGCAAGCCCTTGGCGGAGCCATCCACGCCCGTCACCGAGAATCCACGCTCCGCCAGGAAGACGCCATTGCGCCCCTCCCCCTCACAGAGGCAGAGAATACGCCCCGCTGGAATGCGCTCCACAACCGACGCGAGAAAGTCGTTAGGGGACGTGCCATAGGCATACTCATCCTGTTCGTAGCGATCATCCCACACATCCCGTGGGTAATAGATAGCCATCCGTTATCCTCCTACTTCGTTTTGTAGGTCGAGAGCTTGAAGGGCAGGTAGAGCGGGCAGAAGCTCACCACGCTGGTTAGCACAAAGACCCCCGCAAGCACTCCCGCGACAATCGCGAGTGCCCCCTTCAGGATACCCATCGCGATCAAGATACCGACGACCAAGGCAACAGCCACTCGAATTGCCCGGTCCGCAGATCCCATATTTGGTTTCATCGTATTGACTTTCTAGAGAGAGTGTAGACAAGATTACGGCAGTGCTGACGAGGTTCCCTCAGCTCTTTGACGTGTTCCTGCTACTTCTTGAGGAACTTCTCGGGGGCTTTCTCGAAAGCCGCTTTACAGCTCGGGCAGCAGAACTTGACGGTCTTGCCCTTCCAGGTCACGAACTGCGCTACGTCCACCGGCTCGCCCGTGACCGGACAAGTCTTCTCGCCATCGCCCTTACCGACAAAAGCAGGCTCTTTGGTTTTCGCGACAGGTGCTGCTCCCTTCGGTGGTGCGGGGTGGCTGACGTGCATCCCCGCGATGCCATCTTTGACAAAGCCACTCACGGCCTTCGCGTGCTCCTGGAGCAGCTTCACCACATAGGCATCAGAGCTCGTCTCAGTGATCTTGACGCCCCTCTTGGTGTTCTCCACCGTCATTTTCACTTTGTCAGCATTCTGGAAGAGGACGGCAAAGAGCGGGTCCCACATCCGCATGGGCTGGTTCTTCTCCAGACGAATCTTCATCGCGGCGACGTGCTCTTGGAGCAGTGCAACGGTTTTTGGGTCAGTAGCCTCCGTCAGTGCCTCAATTCCACCAGGGATGTTCTTGACTGTCCGCTTGATCTTCTTGTTGTCCGCAAAGAGCTTGTGGATGGTCTGCATGTCCGGCTGGTTGGGGCCGCCCTGTGCATAGACGGGCGTGCAGAAGCCACTGGAACAAGACGAGGTGCCGCCAGGCACCAGAGTCGAGAGCGCGAGAAGGCCAGCCGTGGCCATCAGTAAACGTGTGTAGTGTTGCATTTTCATTTTCTCCTAAAGTAGCCCTTTGAGCATACCGTGCCAGTACATCTGAGGTAGCAGGTGCCGCTTAACCATGTACATGTCCCAGCGCTCCTTCTTCTGGTCAATAAAGGGGAAGGACTGCTTGACATTGTTGTCGTAGTCGAACTCCGCCATCACCAGCCGTCCGTAGCCGGTGACCACGGGGCACGATGTGTAGCCGTCGTAAGTGGCTGTGGGCGCTTTCTTCTCCATCACAGCCAGCAGATTGCTCACCAGCACGGGAGCCTGCTTGCGAATTGCTGCGCCGGTCTTGGAGGTCGGCAGGCCCGCCGCATCCCCCAGCGCAAAGACATTGAGGAAGCGTGGGTGCTGGAGTGTCTTGATATCCGCCTCGATCCACCCTGCTTGGTTGGCGAGGGGGCTGCTCTTGATAAAGTCGGGTGCGCTCATCGGGGGCGTTACGTGAAGCATGGCATAGGGCTGCTCAGTGAGTGCGCCCGTGTCCATGTTCTTGAAGATCGCCACTTTCCTCGCGGCATCCACTTTTACCAAATCCTGTCGGAAGTGGGTCTGGATGCCGTAGCGAGCGACCGTCTGGGAGAGCACTTTCTCGAACTCCGGCACGGCAAAGAGCTTCGCTCCAGCGGAGTAGAAATGAACTCGCGTCTTGCCAGCCAAGCCGTGCTGCTTGAGGTAGTCGGCGGCAAGGTACGCTATCTTCTGAGGTGCGCCACCGCACTTTACGGGAGTCGAGGGCATGGTAAAGACCACATCACCCTCGCGGACTGCCTGGAGGCTTGTCCAGGTGGAGTCCACGAAGCGCTGGTCGTAGTTGCTACACACACCGTCTTTGCCGATGCTCTCAACGAGCCCTTCAACCTTGTTCCAGTCAATCTGGATTCCCGGCGCGACAATCAAGTAATCATAGGCGAGCGTTTTGCCACTAGCCAGCGTCACCTGGTTCTCCTCGGGCTGGAAGCTCGCCACTTTCTCTTTGACCCACTCGACACCGTGTGGGATCAGGTCTTTCTCCTGCCGCAGCGACTCCGCCACGGTGGTGATGCCACCACCAACAAGCGTCCAGAGCGGCTGGTAGTAGTGCTTCTCGCTAGGCTCGATCAGCGTGACCTGGCCCGCCTTGCCTGCGCGAACCAGCCGTGCTGCCACAGTGATTCCCGCGGTTCCCCCTCCGACGATAACGATCATCTTGATGCCTCCTAACTAAGCAGAGGCATCCAAAAGTCGAAAGGGTTCAACAGGCTACTTCCCGAATAAAAAATACTGATACTGAAGCTCGACACGGTGCTGACGCTGCACGATATAGTCAAGCTGAATACGATTGCGTTTGTCGCTAGGGATCACATTCACACCGAGCGTCAGGCCATTCGTTCCGATATCGGGAGAGTAGGTTTGTACCTGCGCCACCAGCTCGGTGCTGGGCGTGAGCTTGCGCACCACATCGGCATAGCCCCCCTCGGCACGCCGCTTGACACTGCCATCCAGCTTTCCAACCAAGTACTCTGCACTCCCGCGCCAGGGGCCTTGGTGTGCTAAGACATCCAGTCCTGCCCGCGTATCCCAGCCATTAAAATTCTTCGCCCCTGCAAAGACCTTGCTAAAGTCGCGGGAGCTGTTATGGCGGACAGCGAGCGAGCCACCCCACTGGACGCTCCCAAGTTGCTGAGTCGCACGGCCCACCCAGAGCAGCCCGCCCGTACCTGCACCAACTTGCTGAAGTGCCCCCGAACCACGAAAGAGCCCCAAGCTATAGGTGAGGCCCTGATGGGGCTTGCCATCGAACTGCACACCAATTTCACGACCGAAGGAGCGCCCCAAACCACCAACAGGCGAGAGTAAGTCGGACGCGGTAGCGCGGTCGGGGACAAGCAGCTCGCGGTCAATGGTGAGGCGCTGGAGACTAAAGGGCGGACGGAGCTGCCCCACAGTCCACGTGCCCTGAAGTGTCTTCTTGCGCCAGCTCACATCGTGGAGCCAGAGCTCCCCATCGGTGGGGCTTTGGTTGTTTTCTTTAGTGAAGAGCTGGACAAACCACCGCTCACTCTGGGTAGGCTCGGTGCTCAGGTTCACGCGGAACCGCCGCACCGAGCCATAGGAGCCAATTCCATCCCCCGCCGTTGCCCGAAGCTGAGCATAACTCACAACATGAACAGGCGGGACATCCGGGCTCACGCGTTGTACGCCTTCCAGCCACCGGGGACGTCGAGAATGTCACGCCGCCCATTGCGTAGTAGCAGGGAGCAGGCAATCGCCGAGCGGTAGCCGGAGCCACAGATCACGGCAAGAGGACCTTGCGGGACTTCGGCCAGCCGGGCATTGAGCTCTGCAATCGGGATATGCACCGCGCCCTCGATATGGCCCGCTTCCCACTCGCCCGGCGTTCGGACGTCGAGAATCGTTGGTGCAGCTTCCACCGAAAGGAGTGCTTTTAGATCGGCGGGTTCGATCACCCCGAGCGTGCCCAGCTCACCACCGGCGGCTTTCCAAGCGTCCATGCCGCCATCGAGCCAGCCCACCAAGTTTTCGTAGCCCACTCGAATAAGACGCGTCATCGCCTCGGTCTCACGCCCCGGCTCGGCGACAACAATGACAGGCGCAGTGGGAGGAAGCACCGCCCCGACATACGGCGCGAAGTTGCCGTCGAGCTGCACCTCAATCGCGCCAGGGATGTGCCCCGCCTTAAAAGCCCCCGTCGCCCGAGTGTCGAGCACGAGGATACCCTCCTCACTCTGCTCCTCCACAGTGCTTGGCATGAGGGGCTTGGCGAGAGCCAGGATGCTCTCCACATCCGCGCCGCCCTCTTTATTTTTCGCGGCATCGTGGAAGAAGTAGGCAGGAGGCGCACCGAGCCCTTCAATGGCATAGGCGATAAAGCCCGCTTCGTCGCCCTGCATCGCGAGTTGCAGCGGAAGGTTAGTCGCTTTCTGCACGGCGAGCGTACTGACGCGATCATCGGAGAGGTTCTTGCCACAAGCACTTCCCGCACCGTGGGCAGGCCAAACTTCAATCTCGTCGGCGAGGGGTAGGATCTTCTCCCGTAGCGACGTGTAGAGCATGTGCGCCATCTGCTCGCTGGTTAGCCCCTTGGCTCCCACAAGGTCAGGGCGTCCAATGTCCCCTAGGAAGAGTGTGTCGCCGGTGAAGAGGCGCGTAGGCTGCTCGGGCGCTTCCGCCAGAATCGTAATGCCCTCCGGGGTATGGCCCGGCGTCGCTAGGAAAGAAAGGGTGAGGTCACCGAGCGTTATTTTCTCATCCCCAGAAATGGGCTGGTGGGCAAAAGCGGCTCCTGAGTTCGCACCGAGTAAGATCGTCGCGCCGGTGCGCTTAGCAAGCTCGACATGGCCACTGACAAAGTCAGCGTGGAGGTGTGTCTCAATGACGTACTTGATGGTCAGGCCCGCGTTCTTGGCGTCCTCGATGTACTCTTCGACATCACGGCGCGGGTCGATAACGGCGGCTTCGCCATTCGAGCCACCGATAAGGTAGGAGGCGTGCGCAAGGCACCCCAGGTAATAAGGCTGGAAAAACATAGGAGTTTCCTTTCAAACGTAAACGGGTCAGTTACAAGGAGAACCGACTAGCAACAAGTTGTGGTTGTGGATTTAGTGGGAGCGGCCGCCGTCGGGCGGTTCCAGGGCATCTTCTCTAGTAGGATCGCCATGCCACAGAAGCCCGTTGTCCCGGCCAGTAGCAGTCCAGCTCCGACAAAAATCGCCAAGCCGATCCAGCCCTTGCTGACAAAGAGCGAGAGGAGTGTACCGATGAGAATCAGGCCCCCCGCTCCGACCTGCACTTGGCGCATGAGCGGCAAGCGGGTCGAGGCGGTCTTGACCACAGGAAGGGAGGCGTCCATCCAGGCTTTGGTTCCACCTTCCAGAACGATAAGACCGTCGTGGTGCGCCTTGAGCAGCTCACAGGTCATTCCCGCACGTCGGCCACTCTGGCAGATGAGGATAACCGGGTCCTGGCGCTGTAGATCGTTCAGGCGCGCCTCCGCCTGATCCATCGGGAGGTTCATCGCACCGGGGACGTGGCCCTCGGCGTACTCCTGCGGGCTGCGGACATCGATGAGCTGGAAGCGCTCGCCCTTGCTTAGGCGGGCACTCAGCTCCTTGACAGTGACCTTGGGATGGGTCGGATTGGCGCGAGGAGATAGGGTGGCGGTGCTCATAAAATTCTCTTTCAAGCGGTGTACATAATGACAGAGTCAGGCTTTTCGGAAAAGGATTCAGCGGTACAGAAATATTTTTAGCGGTGCAGAAAAATCTCTCGCCCCACCATGTAGGTGCCCATGACCAGGAGAAAGACGCCGAAGGCGGGGCGGAGCTTGTCGCCCGGAATGCGCTTGGAGAGTAGCGTCCCAATACCCATGCCTACCGCCGCCAAGGCCGTCAGCGTCAGGAGAAATCCCCAGTGTGCCTCACCACGAATTTTGGCGTCGGAGAAGAAGCCAAAGAGGGAGTTGGCGGAGATGATGGCCAGCGATGTTCCTACGGCCCGCTTAATAGGCAGCTTCACGGCGAGGGTGAGCGCGGGAACGATAAGAAACCCACCACCTGCACCCACCAAGCCCGTCACGATCCCGACAATCAGCGCAGGCGGGACGAGCTGGCGCAAGTCCGTAGACTCAGCAGTCTCTCCGGTGGCTTCTTTACGTTTGCGTAGCATCGAGATGGCTGTCGCGAGCATCAAAGCGGCGAAGAAGATTAGCAGAAGCGTATCGCGGGAGACTTTTCCCAGACTGTCCGGAATCGCGGGGAGCAGGTAGTGGCGTGTGAGCCAGACCGTCACAAATGAGGGCAAGGCAAAGCCAAGAACCGCACGCCACACGACAAGGCCGCGCCGTGTCATCAGGCCAGCGCCAATCGCGGCGGTCGCTCCCACGATAAAGAGGGAGTAACCCGTCGCCAGCGAGGCAGGCTGCCCAAAAAGATAGACCAGCACGGGCACCGTGAGGATCGAGCCGCCACCGCCCATGAGCCCCAAAGTTATCCCGATGACGACAGCCGCCAGGTAGCCAAATACTTCCATTGAGAGATCTCCGAGCATGCAGAGGCTCTTAAAGCAAGAAAGGATTCAATTTGGTACAACAATCCAGTCAGGGAACTTTTGAAGCCCGATTTTCGCACAACCAGAAGGAGAGAGGCGATGAGCACTATATGGACGTGATGGGGTATTCCCTAGCGGCGATCCTAGGTCTCGCTTTTCTGGGATTAGCTGTCGGAACCTTTGGCACTCTCATTGGTGCTGGTGGCGGCTTTCTTCTGGCTCCCGCCCTCCTGCTTCTCTATCCCCACGAGCGCCCCGAGACCATCACCGCAATCTCGCTTGCCGTCGTATTTTTCAACGCGGCCTCAGGCTCCATAGCCTATGCACAGCAGAAGCGCATCGACTATCGGTCAGGCTTATACTTTGCTCTGGCCTCCGTGCCGGGGACTCTCCTGGGAGCCTACACCACCGGCTTCATTCCCCGTCAGACGTCCAACTTGGTCTTTGGCTGCCTGCTCTTCGTTCTAGGCTGGCTGGTTTTCTTCAACGCGAAGCAGAGACTACTCGCTCCGCAGGCAAGTGATCCGAAGGCAACGAACCACTGTCACCTAGTAGACCGCAATGGTGAGGAGTACCACTGGTCCTACTCGATGCGGCTCGGAGTCGCCATTAGCCTTGGGGTGGGCTACCTTTCCAGCCTGCTTGGCATCGGTGGTGGCACTATCCACGTCCCCGCACTAGCCCGCCTGCTACATTTCCCGGTGCGTATCGCCACCGCCACCTCGCACTTTATTCTGGCACTCGTCGCGCTGATGGGCACGGTTGCCCATATTGCCCTAGGAGCATTTGCCCATGGCTCGCGCCGAACCGTGTTTCTCTCCCTCGGAGTGGTTCTGGGAGCACAACTTGGGGCGCATCTTTCGCACCGAATCCAGGGCACTTGGATACTTCGCGCTCTGGCCAACGCACTGTGTCTGGTTGGGCTGCACCTGCTCTTTTTGCACTGAGCACGTGAGCCAGTACCGTTTTAACCTTGATTTTCAGTGACAGATAGTCGTCGTCGCCTTGCGACGCCAAGATCGCCTTAGGCTCCCCCACTGTCGAGGCCCGGAAGGCGGCCCACCTGCCAGCCCGCATTGTTGAGAAAGTCGGCTACCGCGGTTCCGGGCGGCACCAGCGTGTCGACGCCAGCGAGAAACGCTTTCGGCAGCGAAAGGTAGGCTGCGGGAAGTAGGCTAGTGAATTGCTCCAGAGTTCGCGGCCCGATCAGCGGTGCGGTGACGAGCGGGTTTGCAAGCGTCCACGCGACGGCGGCCAGTGCCGGATCGAAGCCGTGCTCGCGCGCCAATTCAACATACGCCGCCGAGACCTCGGCGGCGCTGGAGTTAGAACGCTCGCGCCACATCAAGTTTCTCGCAATTCGAGACCCTTCAGGAAGTTTTTCGGGCGAGATCGTGCCGTACTTGCCCGTGAGCTGCCCGCCCGCTAGCGGCGACCAGACGATCAGCCCCCAGCCAGCGTACTTTAGAAACCCCGCGCGGTCGTTCTCAATCCGGCGATCCAGGATGTTGTAGGGAGCCTGCTCGCAGACCGGCCCGACCCGGTGCGCCACCTTCGCCGTCCAGTGCGCCTCCGACATCTGCCAACTCGCGAAAGTGCTCGTCCCCCAATAGCGAATCTTGCCCTCTTTCACCAGCGTGTCGAGGGTCTCGACGGTTTCTTCTAGCGGGACGCTGGGATCGTATCGGTGGAGCTGATAGAGGTCGATCCAGTCGGTGCGAAGCCGACACAGGCTCGCCTCAACGCCAGCTTTAAGGTGCCGTCGCGAAAGTCCACGATCGTTCGGCCCCGGCCCCATAGCGCCATTGACCTTCGTCGCCAACACGATCTGGGAGCGGAGGTTCGACTCTACGAAGAACTTCCCGAGAATTTCCTCGCTGCGCCCCGCGGCGTAGACATCAGCGGTGTCCCAGAACGTCACCCCGGCGTCGCAGGCGGCATTCAGAATCGCCAGTGAGTCTTCCTCCGTGGTCGATTCACCGAAGTTCATGCAACCCAGGCAGAGGTTGCTCACCTTCAGCCCGGAGCTTCCCAGAGAAACCGTCTTCGCCATTGCCCACACCCTCTTTCCCGCCGTCCGCTCCACGCAGGTTGGCTTTGGATCATTCTACGTCAGGCGGAGGAAGGGCGCACAGACGCCCCTTCACCTGTTACTGCTCTAAGCAAACGCAGGAGCATCTCCTACGATCCGGGCGTCACCCCCTCGCTAAGTGGACTGCGCTCAGAAAAGTGAGCAATGGGTTAAGCAACAAACCCCTAATCGCGGGTACAAGAAGCCGTTCATTTTTGTACGTACAAAATGTGATAGAGTTGAGGCATGGCTACCCTCACAAAACCCGCCAATAAGGCCAAGGCTAAAGAACCCAGGACGGGGCGCATGAACCTACGCCTGTCCACCTCCGCCAAGACGCTAGTCACCGAGGTAGCACAGCTCTGTGGGCTCAGCCTCAGTGAGTATGTCCTGAGGCACGCCCTGGAAGCTGCGCACCAGCAATATGTGGCTGGCGTGCGCGAGTAGTCTGTGATTGACACTCTCTTGATTGATTACCTGTCTACCTAAAAACACGGAGACACGAGGCGAGGAGCCCTACGCTGCGGCGTAGGGCGTTTGAAAAACGGCGGAGCCCGAGGCAGGGTAAAATCAGCGCAGTGGATACTTGGCACTTCGAGCTACTTGGCGGCGTTCGCGCCTCCACTGCGTCGGTTCGAGTAGATGACCAGGTGGGCAAGAAACCTGGAGCTCTACTGGCCCTGCTCGCTCTCTCACCGGGACGCACCCGGTCCCGTGAGGAAGTCATTGATATCATCTGGCCCGAGGTGGACTTTGACGAGGCGCGCAACCGCTTTCGGCAGACCCTCTTTGTGCTCCGCAAGCAGCTGGAGCCTGCCGGGGTCGCGCCGGGAAGTGTGCTCTTTACAGACCGAACCCAAGTCGGAATTGCGGCGGGGCATACGAGCGATGTTGGGTTGTTCGAGCAAGCGTTGCGCAGTGCCGCTATGACGACCGAGCCGGTTGTTCGTGCCCAGCACTTGCGCTCTGCCTTAGCGCTTTACAAAGGCGAGTTCGCGCCGGGTTTCTACTTGGACATACTGCTCACCGAGCGGGAGAGGCTCAATGCCCTAGCGCAGAGCGCACGAGAGCGCCTCGCCGAGCTGGAGGCCACGCAGAGTACGGAAGTGACGCTGCCCGCACCCGTTCTGCCTGTGCCGGTTCGGACGGAGAACCGCTTCTTTGGCCGTCAGTCCGAGCTTGAGCACCTGCAGCTCCTGCTTGAGGACTTCCGGCTCGTGACGCTTCTAGGGCCGGGGGGTACGGGAAAGACACGTCTCGCACAGGAGCTACAAGCTACCACGCCCAGCTCTCACTTTATCAGCCTGAGCTCACTACGAAACGGGACTAGTATTCCCGATGCCATTGTCAGTACCTTAGCTTTGCCCGACTCCACGGATACAGCGCTGGTGCGCCTGCGAGCTGCTTTTGCCGAAAAGTCGGCGCTGTTGATCTTAGACAACGTTGAGCAATTAGTTACCAGCGGCGGTGCGGAGGCAATCGCAAGTGTCTTAGAAGCTGTCCCCACGCTACGTCTGCTCGCGACATCACGCATTCGCTTGGACTTGCCACAGGAGTCGGCTTGCCAGCTTTCACCGCTTCCTAAAGACGATGCTGTTGCGCTATTTGTGGACCGCGCCCGCCTGGCTAAATCTAGCTTTGTGCTGACCGATGAAAATGAAGAAGCTATTGCCGAACTGTGCAGGCGTCTTGATGGGCTGCCACTCGCCATCGAGCTTGCCGCCGCCCGCGCTGCGATCCTGACACCACAACAGATACTGGAGCGCCTTGCTCGCCGCTTCGATCTGCTATCAGACAAGCGCCGTGACCGAGAAGAGCGGCACACGAGCTTGCGGGCCGCGCTCGACTGGGGCTGGAGCCTGCTTGCCCCCGATGTCCAGCGCTTCTTCACCCAGCTCTGCATCTTTCGAGGGAGCTTCTCGCTCGAAGCCGCCGAAGCCATAACGGGAGAGTTTCTCGCCATTGACTACCTCCAGAGCCTCGCCGATGGCTCGTTTCTTGTGGCGGAGGGAGAGCGCTTTCGCCTGCTAGAAACCCTCAGAGAATATGGCCTGGAAAAACTCAGCAAAGACGATAGCGACACGCTCACCCAAAAACACGCCGATTACTTTATAGACTGGACGGCAGAAAGGAAGCTCCTGCTCAATGGGGCGCAGTTTGCCGAGATACTAGCGCTCTTTAAGCAGGAGCAAGATAACTTTATCGCGGCACTAGACCGAACCCTGATCTCTGATGCCAAGCGGGCGGTGGTTCTGTGCCTGAACGTGGCGCGTTTCTGGAACTTCTCCTACTGGCTTCACCCGGCCCTGAGCTACCTGCAGCAAGCACTCGCCGCGACGGAGCGTGCGGAAATTCCAGCGGAGCAAGTGGCTCTGCTCCACTCTAACTTGGGGCTGGCCTATGAGTCACTTCAAATGGACTATCTTAGCGCACGAACCCATTACCAGAAGTACTACGACTTTAAACAAGGGCAGCTTAAAGAGCGGGAGGCCGCAGGCGACGATGACGCGACACTCTTCCCGATTCGGCGTGCCCTTGCGGGAACGGTACATAATCTGGGAACGAGCTACTGGTTTGCCAAAGACCTGGACGCCGCTCAGCGCCACTACAACGAGGCCCGTATTCTCAATACGGCTATCGGCAACGATGCCTGGCGTGCATTCAATCTCTGTGGATTGTACCTGGTCGCTTGGACACGTGGCTACTCCGCAGAAGACCCGGAGGAGCAGGCGATCTACTTTGAGCAGGCACTGAGGTATGTTCAGGAGGGGGAGGCGATCTGCCGCGAGGTTCAGCAGGATTTCTATCTGTGTTACATGCTCTGTGGGCTTGCCCGTCTCTATCCGCTCTTGAATCAGCAGGAGCGTGGCCTGCCTGCTTTAAAAGAGGGCTTTGAGATCGCCTGCGCTCTGGAGCACCGGGTTTATGTTGTGGATTTTCTCTACTTCTACTACTGTCAGGCACTCCACGACAAGCGCTTCGAGGAAGCCACGCAGTTCTGGGGAGCTGCGGCAGGCTATGCAAAACAGTGGGATATTGTGGTTCCCCATGAAGATCGTCACCTGCGTCCCCAAGTCAATCTAACAGAGCTTCTGGGGCAGGAGCGCTACGACCTGCTCTATGAGGCGGGCTTCCACGCCTCTCTCGAATCCCTCCAGACCCTCGCCGCTCGGATTCACACGTCTCACGAGACGCAACGACTAGCCTACTGAAGAATCGGTATAATCGAGCCTGTATGGTACACCTGAGGCTCCTAGGGACCTTCCGTGCTCAGACCCAGGAGGGGCTCCCACTACGCTTCAGCCGCCGGAAATCAGAGGCACTCGTGGCCTTCCTCGCGCTCCATCCTGGCCCGCACTCCCGGGAGAAACTCGCCGGGCTCTTTGGGGGTGAAGGCACCGACGACGACACACGAAGGGCATTGCGTGTCGTTCTCACCGATGTGCGCAAAGCGCTGGGCGAGACGAGTCTCCAGGGCGACCGGGATACGCTGGAGCTATCCCCCGAGCTACGGGTACAGCTCGATACGACGGCACTGGAGCGGCATCTGCGCCTAGGGGAGCTAGAGGCGGCGCTGGCCCTCTGCCAAGGCGAGCTTTTGGAGGGGATCTACGACGACTGGGTGCTGCCACTGCGCGAGCACTACCGGCGGCAGGTATGTGAGGCTCTAGAGAGCCATGTCGGGCGGCGACGAAGCGCGGGGGACTATGCCGGTGCGATTACCTCGGCCCAGCGGCTTCTCGCTCTGGACCCCGCCCATGAGCCTGCCCACCAGCATCTGATGGTTTGCTACGCCGCCTCGGGGGATCGACAGAGCGCTCTCGCCCAGTACGAGGCCTGCCGTGCGGCTCTGGAAAAGCGGCTCGGGACAGCTCCCTCGAAGGAGACTCAGGCACTCTGGCAGGAAGTTCAGAGACACGCTGAGGGCACCACGGCGGCGGCACTGACCAACCTGCCCCGCCCCCTGACCAGCTTTATAGGGCGCGAAGAGGCCCTAGAGGAGATCGAGACCCTTCTCACTCAGGCGCGGCTCGTGACCCTCACGGGAATGGGGGGGCATGGGAAAACACGCCTCGCGATCCAGGCGGCTGAGGAGGGTAGCCACGCCTTCCCCGATGGCGTCTGGTGGGTGGAGCTCGCTTCGTTAACCGAGGAAGGACAGCTAGAGCAGGCAATTGCTCATGTCCTAGGGGTGAAGGAGCGGGGTGGGAAGCCGCTGCGGCTGCAGGTGGCACAGGCACTTAGCGAGAAGCGGCTCTTGCTGTTGCTGGACAACGCGGAGCATCTGCTTGCCGCCTGCGCCGACACGGTCGAGTACTTGCTGGCGCACTGCCAAGGACTCACCGTTCTTACTACCAGCCGTGTCCGCCTCGGGGTGCCCGGTGAGACTGCCTGGGCGGTCCCCCCCCTCACCGTGCCGATACGCACTGAGCTCAAGTATCTCAAGAAGAACGAATCTGTTCAGTTTTTTATCGAGCGAGGGCGCATAGGGGGGCTACAGCTGAGCGACGAGAACGCGGCGACCATCGCCACGCTCTGCCAGCGACTGGAGGGAATCCCTCTGGCATTGGAGCTAGCGGCGGCGCAACTACGTACCCAGAGCCTAGAGCAGCTCGCGAGCCGTATCCAGACCACCTTAGAGGCGCTGGTCTCCGACGATCCCACCCAAACGCCACGTCAGCGAACCCTCCATGCTCTGGTCGCGTGGAGCTATGCGCTCCTGAACCCGGTAGAGCAGGCGCTCTTCCGACGGCTTGCGGTCTTTGCGGGAAGTGGAGGGTTGGAGGCGGTGGCAGTGATCGCAAGCGGCTACGATACGCCTCACGAGACACTCCTTCCCCAAACGACGGCCTCGGTGTGGGCGCTTCCCGTCACGGGTCTCCTCGTGACCCAACAGCTACTGGAGAGCCTCTCGGAGAAATCTCTCCTGCGACGTTTTCGGAGCGAGCAGGGAGTGCGCTATGGCATGCTGGAGACCCTGCGTGAGTTCGCCTTGGGAGTGCTACAAGACGAAAACGAGTGCGTGCCTCTACGAAAGCGCCATGCACAGTATTTCTCCGAGCAGCTTGCCCACGCGAGTGTGGATCTCTACACCGCACAAGAATCTGGGCTCTTTGCCCTGCTGGAGCAGGAGCTTCCCAATGTGCGCGAAGCACTGGCACACCAGCTGGAGACACCAGACTGGCTTTGCTCTGCCCCAATGCTCTCCACCCTACGGCGCTTCTGGCAGGTGCGAGGGTACTTCACCGAGGCGCGTTCGTGGCTAACCCGGCTCCTTGAGCACCCTGCTGCCCTGTCTCTCTCCGAGGAGCGGGGGGAGCTCTTACACGGGCTGGGTGTACTACTGGCCCTGAGCGGTGAGCTCGAAACGGCACGGGAGTGGCTTGAGCAAGCCCAAGCGGTCTATGAGGCCTGCTCCGTTCCAGAGAAGCGGGCCATTGTCCTCAATAACCTTGGCAATATCGCCATGGACCAGCACGACCTAGCGACCGCACGTCCCCTCTTCGAGCAGGCACGGCTCTTGGCGGAGGAATCAGGGAGTGTGCGTGTCCAGAGCATGACCCTCAACAACCTCGGCACCTTCTTGAAGAGCTCTGGGAACTGGGCAGAGGCGCGGGTGGTTCTGGGCGAGAGCCTTCGGTTGTACGAGAGCCAGGGGAACCGACGCGGGATGGGAATCGTGCTCAGTAACCTGGGAGCAATCGCCCTCGATTTGCAGGACAACGTCGAGGCGCAGCAAAACTTCACCAGCGCTTTATTGATTCACTGTGAGGTGCAGGACCGCCGGGGGGCAATGATCTCCGTCATCAATTTAGCGACCTTAACCCGCCGTCAGCAGGACTGGGAAGTCACCGCGCTCCTACTGGGAACCATACAAACCACACTAGAGCAGCTTGCCATTCAGCTTGGCCCAGAGGCGCAAGCCGCCTACCAAGGGCTCCTCAATGACACCCGTCAGGCCTTGGGCGAGTCGCGCCTTGATGTTATCCTGGCTCAGGGCAGAGCGCTCTCAATGGAAGCGGCCATGGAGCAGATTCCATCCGCGCTACAGAGCCAAACGGCTTTGTAGCGCTTTTGTAGCGCTTGCTCCTTAGAATGGTTTTCGTAAGCTAAATCAACTCCCTTATCGGAAAGGAAAACGAAAACCATGAACACCAACATCATCAAGACCAACGCAACCAAGGGCGCTGGCATCAACCACAACGAGTCCACGCTTCGCACTTCTGCTGGCAAGGGATCTGGCACGAATCATAACGAGAGTGGGCTCCGCACTTCTGCAACGAAGGGAACGGGCGGCAATCACAACGAGAGCGTGCTCAAGGTGAAGTAGCCCCCATCGCCGAGACGGTGCCCCCCCAATCATAGGACTGAACTGCCCCCATGATTGAGGGGGGTGAGGAACGAGGCAGGGGCGTGGGGCAAATATAACACAACATTTTCCCGCGCCTCGCCAAAACTAACGGTGGACTAACGGAGGCTTCGTAAGATGGTGTCATAGCAAGCAGCCAAGCACAAAACAAAAATAATAAAGCAAGGCGCTTGAAAAAAGACCAGGCGGAGACGCCCGGAAACAAGGAAACCAAAACTATGAACACCAACACCATCAAGACCAGTGCAACCAAGGCCTTCGCACGGAACCACAACGAGTCCACGCTACGCACCGCTGCTGCAAAAGCCTATGTTCGGAACCACAACGAGAGCGCACTCCGCACCGTTGCTGCAAAGGGCATCAGCATCAACCACAACGAGTCCACGCTACGCACCGCTGCTGGCAAGGGGCTAAGCCTCAATCATAACGAGAGCGCGATTAAGACCACGGCTGCCAAGGGTATCAGCCTCAATCACAACGAGTCTACGCTACGCACCGCTGCTGCAAAAGCCTATAATCGGAACCACAACGAGTCCACGCTACGCACCGTAGCTGCAAAGGGCGTGAGTCTCAACCACAACGAGAGCGCGATCAAGGCGAAGTAGCCTCCCCTGCTCGTACCCTTGCCACTCCCTTCCCGGAGCCGGAAGGAGTGGCGGGTCGAGGTGAAAACGGAAACGGACGAAACGGATGAAAACTCTCTTACTGATTGCCCTACTTTTGATGACGACGACACCTAGCTTTGCCGACGACTCCAACTCCGAGCGTCCCGGCTGGATGCGCGAGGGCAAGGTCGTTCAGGCCCGCGAGCTCTCTGTTGCCTTCCAGGGCTTTGTCTATCTCACCTGCTACGCCACCTCCCAGAGCGCCGTAAAGAAAAACGCATGAGCACAATAGAGAGCGCCATCGCACTTTTTGAAGATGCCAGTGCCGCCCGTGAGCAGGGCAGCATTGCCCAAGCCACGACACTCTGTGCGCAGAGCTTGGCGCTCTTTGAACAGCTTGAGGGCGACTCTCCCGACACCGCCAACGTTCTCCTCACCCTCGGCGAGCTTCAGCAGGCGCTTGGCGACTACGAAGAAGCAAAAGAGTCGGCGACACGGGCGGAGACGATTTTAGACACCCTGAAAGAGAGCTTTACAGGGCCTGTTGCCGTAGGGCTGCGCGTACAGGCACTGGGGCAAATCGGCAATGTGCTTCGCCACCAGGGGAGGTACAGCGAGGCCAAGTGCTTTCTCGGTAAGGCCCTTGAGCTGGCCCGCGATGGCTTGGGTGAGAGCGACGAGAACACGGCCTTTGCCCGCAACAATGTCGGGATGCTCTACAAGTACACTGCCCAGTTCGACGAGGCCGAGGAACTCTACGGCACCGCACTCACCGCACTTGAGAAAGAGCTCGGGGAAGGGCACCCCAACACCGCCACGCTCTACCATAACCTTGGGGGACTAGAGCACGCCCGCGGAAATTACGAAAAAGGCGAGCCACTGGCAAGACGAGCCTGGGAGATTAACCGAGAGCACCTCGGCGAGAGCCATCCCACCACCCTCGCCGATGCCGCCGCTTGGGCAGGGCTCCTCGATGGATTGGAGCGCTACAACGAATCCGAGCCAATCTACCGGCGAGTCCTAGAGACCTTCGAAGCCCTCTACGGCCCCGAGCACTACGAGGTAGTCGTTGCACTCAACAACCTCGCCAATGTGCGTTATGCGTTGGGGGATGTGGCAGAAGCCGAGTCTCTCATGCGCCGTGCTCTGACCGCCAAGGAAAGCTCCCTCGGCCCCGAGCACCCCGACACGGCACTCACGGCAAGCAACCTGGGCGTCATCCTCCAGAGCAGGGGCCAGACCGACGAGGCACGCACCCTCTTTACCCGCGCCCTCAACACGTTCCAGAATACCGTCGGCAAAGACCACCCTAAGACTCAGATGGCACGCGAAAACCTTGCAAGTGTAGGACTTTCGTGACCGTCTTTCGAGCCCTGCGAAACCGAACCTTCGCCGCACTCTGGCTAGGGCAGACCCTCTCCCGTATCGGGGACTTCACCTATGAGCTCGCACTGGCATGGTGGGTCCTCAAGAAAACCGGCTCACCACAGGCAACCAGCCTCGTGCTGATCTTTGCCCTCACCCCCTCAGTTCTCTTTTCACTTCTCGGAGGAGTCGCCGCGGATAAGTTCGCGCGTGCCTGGCTGATGCTCGGTTCAGATATAGCCCGTGGAGTCGTCGCGCTGGCCGTGGCCCTGCTGAGCGCCTCGGGAAGGCTAGAGGTGTCGCATCTCTACGTGGCGAGCCTGCTCTTTGGGTTTCTGGATGCCTTCTTTCAGCCCGCCTACGCCGCCCTCGTTCCCCAGCTCATCTCCGAGGACGAGCGCCCTTCCGCCACAGCACTTACGGGCATCAGTATGAGCCTCGGACGAATCGCCGGGCCTGCTATCGGTGCTGGGCTGGTGGCAGCCCTAGGTCCAACGTTAGCATTCAGTATAAACGCCGTGACGTTCTTCGTCTCCAGTCTTCTCCTGCTTCCTGCCCTGGGAGTTCGCCTTCCCAAAGCCGCGATTCCCCATGAGGCTCCCCTCTGGCAGTCACTCGGAGAAGGCTTTCGCACGGTTCGTCGCCAGCGCTGGCTGTGGGTAAGCATCGTGCTCTTTGCCTTGACCAATATCACCCTGGTCGCACCGTATTGTGTCTGTATGCCCTATCTGGTGACGCAAGTGCGCCACGCGGGAGTGGGCACTCTGGGAATACTCTACGCCGCATTTCCACTGGGTTACCTGCTCGGGGGTCTCTGGCTTGGGCGACTGCCGCGGCTACGGCGACGTGGTCTGGTGATGCATGGAGCGATGGCTCTAGCAGCGACCATGCTTGCGCTCCTGGGAACACGTCTGCCACTCCCCGTTCTCCTCGTGGCAGCTCTGATAAACGGGGTGGCGCTGGAGGCCAATAACCTGGCCTGGATGGGACTCCTCCAAGAGAAGATCCCTCCCGAGCAACAGGGGCGTGTCTTTAGTATCGATGCGATGGGGTCGCTCGCACTCCTGCCTCTTGGGCTCGCGCTGGTAGGCTGGGGGGCAGTGGTGCTTGGGCCAGATAAGATCTTTCTCCTTGGTGGCAGCGTGACCACCCTGCTCTCTCTGTTCGTACTAGTAAGCGTGCCCTCCCTACGTCAACTGGATTGAGCCACCAGGAAATGGCTGTGAGCTAAGATACCAAAATATGGTTCCTTTAGGGAGACACTTAGGGCATGGAGCGACTGCTGACGCCCCTCGGGGTGAGAACTCCCCGGAGTGCTCTGGCGGGTACAATCAGACATGCCCACTCCCTTCGACGCGACCACCAAAGAGCTGGTACGATTCCAGCCCGAGGACTGGCTCGCGCTCCTCGGACTGCCACCTGAGCCCTGTGAGCTGGTGGATGCGGATCTGGCAACCGTCTCCACAGAAGCTGACCGACTCATTCGTGTCAACTCCGCCAAGCCCTACCTCGTCCACATAGAGTTTCAGGCAGGGCACGATGGGCATGCCGTTCCGGGCCGAATGTTGCGCTACAACGTCCTGGCGGGTGAGCAGACTGGCCTCGTCGTCCTGAGCTATGTGATCTTGCTCCGACCCGAGGCCGACAGCCCCGCGCTCACGGGCAACGTCGAGCGCCTCCGTCCCAACGGAACCCGCTACCTCGCCTTCGAGTTTGGCGTGATACGGCTCTGGAAGCTACCAGTTGCTCAGGTACTCCGCGGCGGACTAGCGACACTTCCTTTGGCTCTACTCTGTGACCTTTCCGCCACAACACCCGAGAATGTAGTCACGAATCTAGAGACCAGGATCGAGGCGGAAGCAGAGCAGGAAGAGCGGCGCAAACTCTGGACTTCGACCTACTTGCTGGCTGGGGTGCGGTACGCACCGGAAATTGCCGGTAAACTATTGGAGAAAGCGGTGGCACAGATGAAAGAATCCATGACATATCAGAAGATCCTCGCAGACGGACGCGAGGAAGGCAAGGTTGACGGGGAGCGCTTACTCTTCTTAAAAGTGTCTCGACCTCGTTTAGGCGAGCCCGACGCAAAGACGCTCGCTGTCATCAATGCTGCATCCTCGGAGACTATCGAGCTTTGGGCAGATAATTTGAACCGCGTCGAGAGCTGGAGCGAACTCGTCAAAGCCTGACGACTCCAACGGATTTCGAAGGCGTGAGTGGTCTGTACGGGTTGGCGCAGGTAGCTCACGTCCTCTCGTTTTTGGACCGTCTTTCGCCCCCACCTCATCCACCTATTGTCAAAAAAAACGGTGGGGTTTTCGGACTGTCGAATGTGACCTCACACACTTTTATGGGGACAGATCCAGAGATCTGGGGAGCCCAAAAATAACTCGTTGCCCCCGTCCGGAAACTCAATAATGCCTCACCACTTTCGAACAAAACTTGCTACCACTCTGACACTTGTTGGGCTGGCAGGATCATTTATTCCCGTTGGCACTGCTGAACCCATGCCGAAGGCCAAGCGTGACGACTATCAAAAGTTTGTCGCACCGCTCCTCGCAAAATCCTGCATCGCTTGTCATGGTCCGAAAAAGTCTAATGCGGGACTTCGAATCGACCAACTGGATCCAAATCTTCTCACGGGTAGGGACGTCGATCGGTGGATCGAGATTTACGACGTCCTCAGCAAACGCGAGATGCCGCCGGCGGGCGAACCGAACTACCATCTCAAGGACGAGGACAGAGCCCGGATCATCGAATGGTTGGGGAAGGAAATGCAAAAAGTCTCCCAGACCCGGAGAAATGCCGGAGGTCATGGTTCCTTCCGCCGCATGGCGAACTACGAATACAACCACGCCCTGCAGGACTTGCTGGATCTCAACCTTCAGTTTACCGAGGCACTCCCGCCCGAAAACACGTCCGAAGATGGCTTCAAAAACAGCTCAAAGTATCTCCAGATGTCGGCGACGCAGCTCGAGACCTATCGTGAGATAGCCATCGAGGCCCTACAAAAAGCAACCGTCGAAGGAGACCGCCCTCAGGTGGTGACCTGGCAGATCCCGATGCAAGAGGTGCTGGACAAAGCCGCCGCCTTGAAACAGAAACCCATCCCTCCCAAAAACTCCGCGAATGCCAAAGACATCCGGTATACCCACGTTCTCAACAAGGACACTGGTGAGGGCTTCTCCTATAACTGGGCCTACTACGTTATCTTAGATGGTGAAGCCCGCCAAGGGATCTGGAATCTCAAACCTGACAAAACCACCTCCGCCATCCCGCCTGTCTCCAACGTCGTCGCGGTTCTCCCGCCTTCCCGACAGTTCCACCTCGATCTGGGAAACTCGGTTCCAGAGGAAGGCATCTTACGGGTCCGGATTCGCGTCGGTGCAAGCGAACGCCAGCCTGGGCAGTCGGCAAACCTCAGATTGGTTTTCGGCTTTCAAAGCAACAATGAGGGAAGAGGGTCCGTCATCGTCAGCGAGCGGGACGTTGAAGTGACCGCTTCCACCAAGGATCCGAAGTTTGTCACCTTTGATGTTCCGCTCGCTGGGCTGCCGCGAAACCCCTTCCGAAAAACGCACGAAATCGGAAGCTTTCCCAACTGCACGGAGTATCTCGAAATCCACAACATTTCCTCGACTGGAAAAGGAGGAAAGAATCCGCCGGTAAATCTAGAAATCGACTACGTCGAAGTGGAAGCCGGGCTCTACGAGACATGGCCGCCAAAATCCCACACCGCCATCTTCTTCGATAGCCCAAATCGGAAGGATGAAAACGCGTATGTCCGGGAGATTCTGAAGCGCTTCATGACGCGGGCGTGGCGACGTCCAATTACAGATAGCGACATCGCGGCCTACCACCAGCTCTTCAGAAAATATCGCCCTGGCTTCTCCACTTTCCAAGAAACCGTGATAGAGGTCCTCGCCACCGTGTTGGCCTCACCCGAGTTCCTTTATCTCGTTCAAACCGAATCCCCCAAACCTTCTCAGACTCGGACAGTCAGCGACCTGGAGCTGGCCAATCGTCTCTCCTTCTTTCTCTGGTCCAGCATTCCGGACGCCCAGCTCCTCGACCTCGCCTTTTCTGGCAAACTCAAATCGCCGAAGACTCTGGATTCCCAAATCCAGCGCATGTTGGCTGATCCCAAATCAAAGCGATTCACCCGGCACTTTGTCCAACAGTGGCTGGGCCTTGAGGCCTTGGACAACGTCGTCGTCGATCCATTGAAGTTCCCGATCTACGACGAAGCGTTCCAGAAGAACCTCATCGCGGAGCCGCATGCCTTCTTCGACCACGTCCTGCGTAACAATCGCAGCATTGTGGATTTCCTCCAATCGGACTACCTCGTCATCAACGAACCCCTGGCGCAACACTACGGAATCCCCGGCGTGACCGGGCAGGAATTTCGGAAAGTCCCCATTGATGCCCGAGTCAACCGCGGCGGCCTTCTCACCACTGCGGCCGTCCTCACCATGACTTCCACCGGGGTGGATTCCAATCCGCTCAAACGCGGCGTTTGGCTCCTGGAAAGAATGCTCCACGACCCGCCACCACCGCCGCCGCCCAATGTTCCCCAGGTGGATCTCACCGACCCCCGGATTCTCAAAATGACCCCGAAGGAGCGGATGGCCGACCATCGCAACAATGCCGCCTGCCGGTCCTGTCACGCCAAGATCGATCCCTGGGGGATTTCGTTGGAAAACTTCGATGCCATCGGGCGCTTCCGCACCACCATCAATGACAAGCCGGTTGATGCCACCGCCGTCCTCTACAACAACAAAGCACTGGAAGGAGTGACGGGATTAAAAAGCTACCTCATGGCCGACCGGCAGGATCAATTCAGAAAAGCGATGGTCCACAAATTGAGCACCTACGCTCTAGGCCGCCCGATGTCGTTTGCCGACCGCAGTGAGCTAGATAGAATAGCAGCAGAACTCAAAAAACGTGGAAACGGTCTGAAGGACCTCGTTTCCATCATTATTCACAGCCGTTTGTTCCGTGAAAAGGTCGTGGGGGGAAAAGAACATGAGAAATAATCGAGTCGTGATGAAACGACGAACCTTCCTTAAAGGTGCTGGTATTGACCTCGCGCTGCCATGGATGGAGACCTTCGCCGCCAAGGGTGAGTCACAGGATAAGCTGGCCCGCTTTGTGAGCATCTACCATCCGGACGGAGTGGGCCTGCCCCGGCAGGATGACCCGGCTTGGAAGGACTGGAGCTGGTTCCCGCAGGGAGGCGAACGCGACTTCCGCCTCACCAAGGTCCTCGATGTCCTCGAACCGCTACGCAACGACATCACGATCTACTCCGGCCTCTCCCATCCCGCTTCGCGCAAAGTCCACGGTCACTCCAATGCGGACCAATACCTCACGGGTGCCGCCACCGGAAGCGAGGGGCCGTATAAAAACACGATCTCACTCGACCAAGTCATCGCCGAAGAGTTTGGCCGCCACACGCGCCACTCTTCGCTCGTTCTCTCTACCAATGCGGGAACCGGCGCTCCGCGCGCCACACATACTTCCTCCTTCGACCAACAAGGCCGTCCCATTCCTTCTATCAGCCGTCCCAAAGAGATCTTCGACCTCCTCTTCGTCACCCAAGGAAAGGAAACCCGCGACAAACTCGCCCGCAGCAAAAGTGCGCTCGATCTCCTCATCGCCAACGTCAACACGCTCAATCGCAAGCTCTCCAGCCACGACCGCGAGACGCTCCAACAATACCTCGATGCAGTCCGCGACACCGAAATTAAACTGCACAGGGCCGAAAAATGGATCGATACCGCCCTTCCCGAAGTCGATGCCCGCCACTTGAATCTTGAGGTCACCGTCCGCGACAGCCGCGCCTACGTGCAGACCATCTACGAGCTCATCTACCTCGCCTTCCTCAGCGATTCGACCCGTGTCGCCACCTACATGATGGGCAGGGAAAACTCTGGAGGCCCGCAGGATTTGCTGGCCCGGGCCGTCGGCCTCAACAACGCCCACGGCCTGACTCATGAGGTCAAGAAACCCAACGGCTGGCGCAACCTGGGAATCTACAACCGCTTTCAAGCGGAGGAATTTGGTCGCTTCCTCCAAAAGCTCAAAGACACCCCCGAACCCAACGGAAACGGCACCCTGCTCGACAACACCTTCGCCATGCATGGGTCCGCTTCGAGTAGTTTCCATCTCTCGCGGAACTACCCCATCATCTCGGCTGGCGGCAAAAACCTTGGCTTCAAAAACGGCCGCTACCTCAAGTTCTCCAGAGACGAAAACCTTCAGTCCAACGCCGGAATCGATGACGACTCAGGTTGGAGAAGCGACATCGAGCATTATGAACTGCCGCTCGCCCACCTCTTCGTCACCATCCTGAAACGCGTGGGTATAGAGACCAACGAGTTTGCCGGCTACAAGGGTACTCTTGATCGGGTCTAGTTGCCGTGCTTTCCGCGACCTGATGAAAGAGCCGGATCTGTTCGTGCGTGCCTGCCCCTTGCCACTCTGGTCAGAGAGTACAGCAAGGGGTCGAACAAACATAGCGGTTAAAGAGGGACACCGACACAATGGGAGCAAAAACGGGCCAATTCTAGGCTCAGTTCTCTCCTTGGTAATGCTCGTCGGTAACGTGCTCAAGCCAACTGTACGGACGATCTGAATTTCCCCGTAATTTTCTCAGGTAGGCAGTAGGTCATTCCGGGGCTATTGTAGAGTCGCGAAACAAACACAAAGC
>NZ_JACHGW010000013.1 GCF_014202505.1 Armatimonas rosea
GTTTTGTGGTGCACCGATTCTATCGTCAATTCTTACCTGGGGGCCAAGATGGGATTCCTTAGCGTATGTTTTGCCCGAAAAACTAAAGTCGCCCCGGTTCGGCAACTTGGCGCGGAGTAAAAGCCAAAGCCCCACTGAGAGTACCTTGTGTGCCACTCACCGAGGCAGCTCATCAAGAAGGAAACAGGAAAATGGCAAAGCCAGCAAAAAACACAATTTGTCTGTGGTATGACGGAGACGCCCAGGACGCGGCACGATTCTACGCAGAGACATTTCCCGACTCCGCCGTCAGTGCGGTGCATCGCGCTCCAGGAGACTATCCCGCGGGCAAGCAAGGCGATGTACTGACGGTCGAGTTCACCGTGATGGGGATTCCTTGCCTCGGGCTCAACGGTGGACCTGTGTTCAAGCACTGCGAAGCCTTCTCCTTCCAAGTCGCCACCGCCGACCAAGAGGAAACAGATCGCTACTGGAATGCGATTGTTGGCAATGGCGGCCAAGAGAGTGCCTGTGGCTGGTGTAAAGATAAATGGGGACTATCCTGGCAGATCACGCCGATCTCCCTATCCGAAGCGGTAACCGATCCCGATCCCGCTGTCGCCAAACGTGCCTTCGATGCGATGATGCAGATGACCAAAATTGATGTTGCGACCATCGAAGCGGCGCGACGCGGCTGACGGTCGCGTAGAAGTAAATTAGAGGAGACGCCCCACCGATCTGTTTCGGCGGGGCGTCTTCGTAGATCTTCCGTTCGGCTGTCGTGCCTCCCCGCCCCTACGAGCGGTGTTGATCCAGATCGCCCCAAAGCGTTTGCAAGAATTCGAGTTGGCCGCGGTGCCCCTCAATATGACCCTGTACGATGTCGAGCCAGGCCTGCGCCGGCATCGGGCCGAAGGGACTCCGCCGGTCGGTGGCGATGTTCTCCGCCGTTAGCGAAGACATGGCCTTTCTCAGTTCCTCAGTGGACTCCGTGAAATCAGCGATCGCGTCCTCTCGAGTCGTGATGCGCTCTTCCGCTACGCGGAGAACGCGGAAGAAATCGTCCGGAGAAGGCACCTCCTCGGGCATTTCGTCTGAGAGGATCTGGGCAAACGCCCGATTCGTCGAAGCGATATGCGCGACTACCTGAAGAAACGACCGCGAGGTTGGGGAAGGTGCCCAGCTAAGCCGATCGTCCGGGACGAAAGACATCAGGTGAATCACGCGTTCGCTGGCGGCCCGAACGTGGCTTTGAGCCGTATTAGCAATTGAGTCCATGGTTTTTTAGTTCCTTTCGAGAACAGATTCAAGGGTGAGATCAGAGGAGTGTGAGCTCCGCGTCGTCGACGATGTAGGAGGCGTACCGGTAATCGCGAATGTAGACGATCTGCCCGTCGCGCCACTCGAGCCACATGAGATGGCTGGGCGTCTCGGAGTGGGGATCTTCATAGACGACAATCGCCTCGCGCCCCTCCAGAAGCGCTGGAACAAGCCGGATGCTCTCGCAGAGGGCATAGATTGAGAAGAACATCCCGACGTCTTTCGGCCCGACGCGAAGCGGGTACGACGACTGCTTGAGCTTCACGTCGCTGGCGAGAAGCGCGCGAAGGCTGTCCCAATCGCGCTGGTGGAACAGTGTGATGTAGTTCGCTACGGCGGCGGAAGGCTCCGCGCTGACCGGCGGCGACGCCATAGCGCCTCGATTTGCTTCGCGCAAGCTCGCCCGCCCTCGCGCCAGATGCCCCTTCACCGCATCCACCGACAGATCGAGCAAGCTCGCGATATCAGCCAGAGACTCCCCCAGCAGGTCTTTCAGAATGACGGCGCTCCGCTGAGGGAGGGGCAGCTCGACGAAGCGAGAGACGGCGGTCTTTAGCACCTCCTGCTGAAGAAGCGTCTCCAGAGGATCGGGGCTGTTTGGATCAGGCGTCTCCAATGCGCTCTCGATAGGCTCCGTCTGGCGGACACCCCGGCTACGGAGAAGGTCGATGGCGCGGTTATGGGCGATGCGAAAGAGCCAGGGACGGAGCGACGGCAGCTCCTTGCTCTCTCGATCCTGAAGCGCTACCAGAGCGCGGACGAGTGTATCTTGCACGACGTCTTCCCCCTCAATCACCGAGCCCATCAAACGAGCGCAGTAGCGGTGCAGCTCGGGCCGAAGCGCGTCGGCCTGCGCCAGAAACTCAGCATGGCGCTCCGAGGACGGCCGAGTACGTTCCTCGCTCACGCGGCGACCTCCTCCAGAACCCGGACGCCCCCCTCCGCCGTGACGCCGAAGGCGAACCCCTCTTCGACAGGCCCGTCCCCGACGACCGAGAGAACGAGCTGCCCAAACCGCAGGGGGGTCAGCGGCGCGCCGAAGCGGGCGACGAACGCCTCGGGGGTGAGGCTCAAAGCGTCCGCGTAGGCGTGGGCTCCAGCATCGCCGACTCCCGTTCCGAGAACGAGTTGCTGGGGAACGATGACCTGAAAGCGAATCCCGAGCGCCTCCTGATCGGAGACGCCCTGGGCGTAGCGAGCCATCAGCCACAGCATCCGCTTCGCCCCGCCGTAGCCGCCGGAGAGAGGTGAGCCATTCACCGCCGCCCCGCTCGACACGACCAGAACGCGACTTCCAGGCGCGAGCGGGGCGCGGAGCGCGGCCTGTAACCAGAAGAGGCTCGCCTTGACGTCGTGCTCCCACGTGGCGGAAAAGTCCTTCCAGGAGATTCTATCCAGGCGTTCCATGGGCGGAGGCGCGCCCGCATTGAGAATCAGAAGCGCGGGGCGAACGTCGTCAAGAATTCGATGCGCGGCTTGCTCATCGGTCACATCGGCGGAGACTACGGCGACGCCGAGCCGGTCGCCGACCGACTGAAGAGACTTCAGATCGCGAGCGACCACGGTGACGTCCGCGCTCTGCGCGACCAGCGCCTCCGTCAGCCCCAGACCGAGCCCGCGGCTTCCACCCGTCAGCACGACTCTTGCGCCCTTGAGGTTCATCATGTCAGATTTGGCTTTCTTCGATTCGGTTTTCTTTGTGGTTGGGCTTGCCGACCCCAGTGACAATGAGGCTCCGAAGGCTGTCGTCCACGAAGAAATCCCAAGCCTTGGAGCAGTCATTAAAGCATTCTATTTCCGGCGCGAGCCCGACGTGGGTAAATGTCAGCTCCGTTCCGTCGCTCGTCGGAGAAATGTCAAATACGATCGTCGTTCCGTCCCACTCGCCGCTGTCTTTCGCAAAGCTAAGGAAGGAGCGTGACACGAGCCAGACGACTTTCTTCCCGGGAAGAAACTGCGTAATCCTCTGCGCGCTTCGATGGATATCGCGATAGGAAAAATCGAACTCAGCGTCGAGACGATCAGTATCTCCATCGATCTCTTCAGACCACCATCCGCGGACGTTGTTGATCGCTGCAAAGACCTCTTGAGGCGATTTTTCAACCAGAATGCTCTTCCTGTAATCTGTGTTAGCCATGATTCTATAGCTCCATCGCCGCAAATTGCTTCTCCGCGCGTTTGGGAGAGGATTCGTACAGGGCCGCGAAGCTTTCCGCGAAGGCATCGGGATAGATATCCTCGACCCCGGCCTCGACGGCGTCGAGAATTGCGGCGGCGACCTCGCGAGCGGAGGCCTTCGGAATCTCCAGCCCTCGCGCCATATCGGTATCGATCGGCCCCGCATAAACGCCGTGAACTGCGGTACCTTGCGCCCCGAAGAGACTGCGGGCCGCCTGCGTGAGGGAGTGGAGCGCCGCCTTCGACGCGCCGTACGTCGGCATGAACGGCACGCTCGCCAGGCCAGCGAGAGAGCCGATATTGACGACGCCTCGCCCGCTTTGGGCTAGGGCGGGAGCGAACGTGTGGATGATTCTGAGCGGGCCGAAGAAGTTCACTTCCATCTCTTTGCGGGCCTCAGCGACGCTCTCCGGGCCGAGGATCGTCGAGGAAAGCGCAAGTCCCGCGTTGTTGAAGACGATCTCGACATCCGCCGCCGCCTGGATGGCGTCCAAGGTATGGCTCTCGTCGGTCACGTCCAGCTTGAGTGGAACCACGCGTTCCTCCTTGAGGAAGCCCAGAGTGTCGAGGTTGCGCGCGGCAGCGTAGACTTTCGCTATCCCCCGATCCAGAAGCTCTTCCGTAAGGGCATACCCGAGCCCACGGTTTGCGCCCGTGACGAGAGCAACCGCTCCCTTGATTTTCAATGCATTCATGTTGATTTGCCCCCAGTGCGTATGATGATTAGTCTCTATAGCCAAGACGGATGAGGAGCCGAAAAAGAGTCAAACAACGGTCAAACTATTTTAACGCGCCGGAAAAGCCCCCTCCGATAGATGGAGCGCGGGGGCTTTGTATGGTCGGGGCGAAGCAAGCGTTAGAGCTACAGCGCATCCTTCTGTGGACTTCATCTAAGAAGACGTGCCGATAATCGACTTGTATCCGTCCCCTGAATTCAACCACGTTCCCGCACCTGGCATCGCTGACGCTTCTCAAGAGATAGCGTACGTAATAAACCTTCGCTTTTCTGGGGATAGTCTAGGTCGCGAGATCGACCATTTTACGTTAGCCATAAAACGATCTCTAATCTTGTTCTCAGCAATCTCAAAGGCTCTTCTTATAAACCGATGTCAAAATGAACTTAGGGTCTAAGGAGCCCAGAGATCAGATGAACAAGAACATTACTTTCGGAATTGCCGCACTGGTTGTTGCCATTGGGATCGGTTCTCTAACCCAGGCACAGGCTGGTGGTCCAAAGCACGTTGGACCATGGGACGCGATTAAGGCGGCAGAGGCAAAAAAGGGCGGTAAGGCGTTCAGCGCAACCTATATCTCCGAGGGGGGCAAGTACATCTATGACGTGATTGTTATCAAGGGTAAGAAGATCACCGAGGTGGAAGTAGATGCCGCGACCGGAAAAGTGGGCGCTACCGAAGAGGCAACACCTGAAGATGAAGGCAAGGAGCTGACCAGCGCCCTGAATGTTGCCCTTGGAAAAGCCAAAGCCGTGCCGGAAAAAGATGAGAAGGGCGAAAAAGACGAGAAGCCTGTCAAGGTAAAACGAGGCAAATAGGCACATAGGCGTCACAATAACGCTGGTGAAAGTTTTAATCGTTGAAGACGACCCTGGCGTCGTGCGGTTCCTGCGTCAAGCGGTTGTTGAAGCGGGCTACACAGCACACGACGAACAAGACGGTCTCCAGGGGTGGGAGCGAATTCGGACAGAAGCATGGGACATTCTTCTGCTCGATGTGATGCTTCCTACCCTGGATGGCCTTGAGATTTGCCGTCGCGCTCGGGCAGCAGGGCTTACCATTCCTATACTGATCCTCACGGCTCGGGATCTCACCCGAGATAAGATCGAGGGGCTAGATGCAGGGGCAGATGACTATGTGGTTAAGCCCTTCCAGGTTGGAGAGCTTCTGGCGAGAATGCGCGCCCTCTTGAGGCGAGGAACTATCCCCCCAAGTGCTCCTGTCGTCCTCCGCGTTGGCGATCTTACTCTGGATTCCTCGACGCGGCAGGCGATTCGAGGAGAGAAGGCAGTGTTGCTCTCCGCGACGGAGTACCGGCTTTTGGAATACCTGATGCGTAATGCGGGGCGCGTGCTGACCCGCTCCCAGATTCTTGAACATGTATGGGAGTATGACTTTGGGGGGACGGGCAATGTCCTAGACGTCTACATCAGCTACTTGCGTAGCAAGATCGATAAGGACTTCGCGACGCCTCTGCTGCATACAATGCGCGGTGTTGGCTATATCTTTCAAGATCGGAGTCTGTAGGTGCTTTCCTCGCTACGCTCGCGCCTGACCTTGTCCTTTGCGCTCGTCTTTATGGGGCTTGGGATTGCACTCTGGCTTGCAGCGACCCTCCTTCTCCGCGCACAGGCGGAGCGCGAGACGGAGACGCTCCTGCAGAATGCAACTGCTCAGCTAAGTCAGGAGTGGAAAGAGCCCAAAGACGCACTGGAGGAGCTTCGTGAAGATGGTCGCTTTTCCCGAGTGGCAGTGACGGTCTTTGGGGCGCAGGGTAAGGTTCTGGGGACGAATCGCCGCAATGTTGTTCCCTGGCCACGCAAACCTGACACAAACGATGGCTGGCGTGTTCGCGTTGCACAGGTAGGGGAGTTCACTCTGGTGCTGGGCGTGGATTGGAGCGAGACGGAGCTACAGCTTCGGCGACAAGCTCAGCTCTTAGCTGCACTCTCACTGGTTCTGTCGGTGTTGGCAAGCATCCTGGCACGACTTGTGATCGGACGCACCCTGCGGCCCATCGGAGCACTCGCTGCCCAGGCGAATGAAGCGGATGAGGGTGACAGAGAGGTCCTCTTGAGCCCTACCTCTCAGGATGCCGAGGTTCGCCAGCTCGTGACCACGCTCAATGCCCTGCTGGTTCGCCAGCGAGAGAGCGCTCGCTCACGCGAAGAGTTTGCAGCCGCTGCATCGCATGAGCTTCGAACTCCCTTGACGGTTCTCCTAGGGACAATCGAGGTGACTCTGTCTCGCCCAAGAGCCACTTCTGAGTACCAAGAGGCACTAGGGCATCTTCAGGTAGAGGTGAAGCGGATGGCTCGCCTGACAGAAAGTCTGCTTTTGCTGAGTCGCCTCGGCGAGAGCGACCTGGAGAAATCATTGGAAACGGTCAACCTGACTGCTGTCTGTGAGGAGGCTCTCATGTCGCTCCTTCCCCTGCGAGAAGAGCGTCGCCTCACCATTGAGTTGGAGCTGTCTCCTCAGGTTGAAATCGAGTCATCCTATACAGCTCTTGCGGTCCTCGTTCGGAACCTGCTGGACAATGCGCATCGGTATGCGCCACCAGGGACGACCATCCAAGTAACGCTTCAACACGCTCCTACCGAGCTGACTATCATCAATGTCGCGGAGCCTATGGGATCAGGAATCTCAACGCAAAGCCGTGGAGCTGGCCTGGGGTTAACTCTCTGTCACCGGATCGCTAAAGCCTATGGCTGGGTTCTGGAAATCCATCGTCAGGATCAGAGTTTCCAGGCCAAAGTCCGTTGGTAGTTAGGCTATGGTTCTCTAATACTAGGCTAAGGATTGGCTCGTAAAATGGGATTAGGCTGTTGGGTATGGAGTTACAGCCGCTCTCAAAAGGAATATCTGTATGAAGACTTTGCTTGCTCTGCTACCGATTGCACTGACGATCAGTGTCCTTGCTTCAACCCACACTTTGGCACAGGAGCCAAAGGCTCCCAGCTACCACCTGCTCACCAAGGTTGCCGTCGGTGGCGAAGGAGCCTGGGACTACCTCACGGTGGATAGCGATGCCCATCGCCTCTATGTCACCCGCAGCACTCATGTGATGGTGATGGATTCGAACACCAACAAGCTCGTTGGGGATATCACCAATACTCCAGGCGTCCATGGGGTGGCCCTGGCTCCAAAGCTCGGACGTGGGTTTATCAGCAATGGTCGCGAGAACACCGTTCTGGTCTTTGATCTGAAGACCCTCAAAGAGATCCAGCGCATTCCCGTGGGCAAGAACCCCGATGCGATTCTCTACGATCCGGCGACGAACCGTGTCTTTACTTTTAATGGCACTAGCAATGATGTCACGGCGCTGGATGCTACTACGGGCAAAGTCCTTGCAACCATCCCTGCGGGCGGAAAGCCAGAGTTCGCCGTAACCGACGAGAAAGGCATGGTCTACTTCAATGTCGAGGACACCAGCGAGCTTCTCGCAATGGATGCCAAGGGGCTGAAGATCAAGAGCCGCTGGAAGATAGCACCGGGTGAAGAGGCCTCAGGTCTCGCGTTCGATAAGGCGCATCGGCATCTCTTTGCGGTCTGTGGCAATGAAAAAATGGCAGTGGTGGATGCCGACTCGGGCAAGGTGCTCGCCACCCCGACGATTGGTAAAGGCCCGGATGCGGCTGCGTTCGATGCAAAGCAGAACCTTGCCTTTAGCTCCAACGGAGCCGACGGCACCTTAACCTTGGTCGAGACAAAGACCTTCAAGGCGATAGGAACCGTTCCTACCCAGACAGGGGCACGCACGTTGACAATCGACCCTAAAACAGGGAAGCTCTACCTCATCTCCGCAAAGTTCAAGCCCGCCGAACCAGGTCAACGCCGCCCTAGCATGGAGCCAGGCTCGGCCGTGATCCTCGTTTACGGTCGTTGATTCGAATCGTGAGAGCAGAAAGAAGGCAAATGCGTAGTAGGTATCTGGTAGCCGTTTCATGGGGATTCTTGTCTCTTGCTGGTGGACTGATGCTGGGAACTCCCTCCCTGGCACAGTCCCTCCCGTCGGCACAGTCCCAACCGCAAGCCTTGACTCTAGAGACGGCAGTCAGTCAAGCGCTTCTGCGTCATCCTGATATCCTTGCGGCCAAACAGCGTGTTGTGCAGGCGGAGTCGCGGCTCACGGGGGCACGCGCTCTGCCTAATCCGGAGCTGGACATTGGGTATAGCAAGAACCTGGATAGTGTTGGTGCTGGAGCCACGGGGCAAGATATTCAGCTCACGCAGCGGCTCAATGTCTTCGGCCAGCGTAGTGCCCTTACCGCCAAAGCACGCAATGAGGCTGACGTTCCCCGATTCGAGCTACGCCTGATCCAGCAAGAGGTTACCTTCCGTGTTCGAACGGCATGGTACAACCTCCAATCTGCCCAGGCGGGGGTGGAGTTTGCGCAACAGGCACTCGGCGTTGCAGAGATATTCTCCCGACTCGCCGACTCCCAGTACAAGGCAGGTGAGGTGCCCATCGCCAATGTCCTGCGTAGCGAGTTTGAGGTAGAGAACGCTCGCCAAGCGCTTCTTATCGCCCAAACCAACGTCAGTGTTCAAGTGGCGACTCTGAACACTCTGCTCCAGCAACCCCTCAGTACCCCTCTTGCCGTGCCGTCCCTCGCGAGCGTCACGTTGAAGACCTACGATAAAGCAGCCCTGCTCAAAAGTGTTGATGAGCAGCCGCAGGTTCAATCCGCACGCGCGACCGTGGTGGCGCAGAAGGCAGGGATCGCGGTCGCAAAGTCCGCGAGCAAGCCAGAGCTTGCTGTTGTCTATGCACATAATCAGCTTCAAAACTGGCTAGGAGGCAACAGCTACCGAGTCGGGGTGATTCTGCCCCTCTTTGACCGGGGACAGTTTCGTGCCTCGGTACAAGAGGCTCAGGCAGCGACGGCGGAGAAAGAGGCGAGCTTGGGGGCAACGCAGCAGCAGGTTCTCCTCGATCTGACAACGGCTATTTACCTCCAGGAGCAAGCGCGCGTTTTGGTTCCTCGCACAGGGGAGGAGCAGCTAAAGCGTGCGCAGCGGCTCTATCAGCTTGCAGAGACAGGCTATAGAGAAGGCGCGACCAGCTATCTTAACGTTCTGGATGCTCTGGGCGTGCTGCGAAGTGCCTATCAGAGCCATCTCAAAGCGCTTACCGACTACAATATTGCCGAGGCGGGCCTAGAGCGTGCGCTTGGGGCCGCTCTGCCAGCGCCTCTCAGCACACAACCCATGCGCTACGAGCCCCCAACACTTTCCCTTGGCAACGAGAAAAAAGGATGAATGCCTTGCGTCGAATTATTCCTATCGTGCTTGCTGTGGCCTTTACCAGCATCCTCTTTTTTGTCTGGAAACGCAGTAAACCCGCCGGGGAGACTGCGGCTGAGCCTGAGGTAAAGGGCACCGCTCAGGTGCAGGTTGCAACGGCCGGTCCCCATCCTCTCAAAGAAACCGTGGAGCTACTGGGCGTTACCGAGCCGGAGCCCAATTCCACGACGCTTATCAGTGCCCAGGTTGTGGGCCGCATTCGTCAGATGCCCGTGAAGGAAGGCGACTTTGTTCGCGCAGGGCAGGTCGTGGCGGAGCTAGATCCCGGTGAAGCCCCTTCGCAGCTTGCACAAGCCAGCCTTGCGGTGGATCAGGAAAAACTGCGCGTTGGCTTCTCCCAGCGTCAGACGGAGGCGAGCCTACTGGCAGCGCGTGCTCTGGTGAAGAAAGCCGAAGGGGAGCTCATCGCACTCCAGTCCGGCAACCAGTCTGAGCTGACTAAGGCTAAGGCGGCGCTTGCGACCGCGCAGCGTGAGCTGGAGCGGGTGAAGGCAGGCTCACGCCCACAAGAGATCGCGGGGGCACGTGCCGCTCTCACCGAAGCCGATGCGCAGAACCAGTCGGCTCAGGCACAGCTCAAGCGCACCAAGCGTCTTCTGGACGAGCAAGTCGTCTCGCAACGGCAGTGGGAAGAGGCACGGGCCGCGGCGCAGGTCGCCGAAGGTGTCTACCAGGAGGCACTTCAGCGGGTCAAGCTCCTTGAAGAAGGTAGCCGAAAGGAAGATATCGCCGTCGCCGAGGCACGCGTCGCTGAGGCGGAGAGTGGCCTTAAGGCAGCGGAGAGCATCAAGCTCACTGAAGCGGGTAAGCGCGAGGAGCTTGCCGCGGCAAAAGCCCAAGTGGCGAGCGCACAAGCAGCCCTAGAGCAAGCCCGAGCGGGCAAGAGTGATGTGGCGCAAAAAGAGGAGCAGAAACGCCAGACCCAAGTGCGTGCTCAGTATCTGAGTGTTACCGCTCCTCTCTCTGGTGTCGTATTGCGTCGCGCTGCCAATGTGGGCGATACGGCTCAGCCAGGAACACTCCTACTGGAGATCGGTCAGCCAGGGCACCTTCGATTTCGGGTCGGCGTGCCCGAGACGCAGCTCGCTAAGCTACGCGCGGGGCAGGAGGCTGAGCTGCGCTTCGACACGCTACGGGAGGTGCCGTTCAAGGCCCGCGTCAGTGCTGTGGGACAAGGGACGGATGGCAGTGGTAACGGGGTTGTTTGGCTCACGCTCCTGGGCAACGCTCCACGTGAGTTACGTGCAGGACTGAGTGGGAAAGCTATAGTCACTCTCGCGGCAAGCACCACCAATATCGCGATTCCTGCCGCCGCACTAGTGGAAGAGGAGCAGGGCGATGCGGTTGTGGTCGTGGATACAAGCAATATCGCCCATCGCAAGAAAGTCAAAGTAGGACTTCGTGCAGACGACTGGGTTGTTATTACCGAGGGCATTGCTGCGGGGGATCGCGTAGTGACGGTAGGAGCACACGAGGTCGAAGAGGGCGGTAAAGTCAGCATCCAGAGCGAGCCTGAGAAGAAGGCGACCGAGGAAGAGAAGAAGCCATGAACCTCTCTCGCCTCCTAGAGCGCTATGCCAAAGCGCTGCTCTTTCTCGTTCTCATCGCCTGCGTTTTGGGAGTGATGGCGATTCGCTCCGTGCCGACTTCGATCTTTCCACAGCTTGATATCCCGCGCATCAAGATTCTGGCCGACTATGGGGATATTCCCCCCGACATGGTCACGGCGCAGGTTACCAAGCCGCTAGAGCAAGCGCTAAGTAGCGTCCCCCAGATCCGGCGTATCCACTCCGTCACCTCGCGTGGCTCGGCGGAGCTGACGGCGGACTTTGCTTGGGGCACTCCGATGATGGAGACGCTCAACCTCGCCAATACTCGCCTCGCGGAGGTGCGTCCGACACTGCCCAGTGGTGTCTCTCTGCGAACCGAGCTGATGCGCCCAACTGTCTTCCCGATCTTAGGTCTTAGCCTGACCTCGAAGCAGACCGATCTGTCGGACCTCTACGACTATGCGCTCTATACCCTTAGGCCTGAGCTCACCAAGATTCCGGGCGTCTCCGAGGTGCGTATCGTGGGGGGCCATGCGCGTGAGTTCTGGGTGAACCTTGACCCGGCACGCCTCCGAGCGCATGGGCTCTCCGTAACCCAAGTCGAGGAGAGCATCAAGGCGAGCAACACGGTCTCGGCGGTCGGACAGTTTGAGGAGCGCTACCATCGCTTTTCCGTCCTCTCCGTCAACCAAGCCACCGATACCGCTGGGATCGAAAGTGTTGTTGTCTCGGTGAAAGACCGCGCCGCCGTGAGTGTCGGCGACCTGGGAACGGTCGTGCGTGGCTACACACCACAAAATATCGCCGTTTCTGCAGCCGGTGAGACCGCCGTGCTGGTCAATGTTCTGCGCCAGCCCGATGGCAACACGATGAAGATCGCGGGGGACGTCCGTGCGACTCTGAGCCGCCTCCAGGCTAGCTATCCGGCGGGAGCGAAGATCCAGTACTTCTACGACCAGGCGGACTTAGTGCAGGAGGCGGTGAGCAGTGTCGGCGAGGCCATTCTCATCGGCGGTGCCCTCGCCGCCTTCGTTTTGATTCTGTTTCTGGGTAACTTTCGCTCGGCGGCAGTCGTCCTGACCGTCATCCCGGCGTCGATTCTGATTACCTTTGGACTCCTGTCTCTGTTTGGGCAGACCATCAATATCATGACGATGGGAGCCCTTGCCGTTGCCTTGGGGTTGGTCGTAGACGATGCGATTGTGGTGGTGGAGAATATCTACCGGCACATGCAGGATGGTTTTGCTGCACATGACGCCGTGGGGCGCGCCCTGAAGGAGATCGGGCCCGCGATGGGAGCATCCTCGCTGTCCACGATTGTGACCTTCGTTCCTCTGACCCTGCTCTCGGGAATCACCGGGCAGTTCTTCGCGCCACTTGCGCTGACCATTGTGCTGACTCTTACCGTCTCGCTCGTGCTGGCCGTTGTGATCGCCCCAATTCTCGCCGCCCGCTGGCTGAAGACAACAGGTAATACCAGCACTACATCAGGTAATACCAGCACTACATCAGGCAATGCCAGCACTACATCAGGCAATGCCAGCACCACACCGGGCGAGCATCATGAAGAGTCCCAGGGACGATTGATGCAGGTGGTGAGCCATGTCTTTGAGCGGGTTCTGACCACGGTACTTCGCAACAAAGTCTCGTTTTTTGTGCTACTGATCCCCGCGCTCTTTGGCGTCTTCATTCTCTTTACACGGCTGGAGACGGGCTTCATGCCGGACATGGACGAGGGCGGCTTTGTCCTTGATTATAAGATGCCACCCGGCACCTCTCTCACCGAAACAGATCGCATCTGCCGCCAGATCGAGGAAAAGCTCGCCGAGACACCGGAGATTCAAGCCTACTCACGTCGCACTGGGGCGGCGCTGGGCTTCCACCTGACCTACCCGCACGATGGTGACTTTCTCGTGCGCCTGAAGCCCCACGGGCAGCGCAACCGGGCGGTGGGCGCGATCATGGACGAGCTGCGCGACAAGATCCATGAGGAAGTCCCTGGGGTAGATATCGAGTTCGCCCAGATCCTCCAAGACTTGATCGGTGACCTTGCAGGCGCTCCCAAGCCTATCGAAGTGCGTATCTTTGGGGATGATATTAAGAAGCTCCAGGCACTCGCCCCGGAGGTGGGCAAGCGCGTGAAATCGGTGGCTGGGGTGGTGGATGAGTTTGATGGTGTTACCCAGAGCGGCCCTGAGATCGAGCTCAAGGTGGACAAGCAGCAAGCTGCCGCGGTGGGGATGACGCCTGAGTCGGTGAGTGCCGCGGTGAACGCTGCGATGTACGGGGACGTGGTGACCACGATTGTCCAGAACGGGGAGCGCCAGATCCCCGTGCGTGTCTGGAGCCAAGGCAAGCGGCAGGAGGGCTTGGCTTCTCTCCAGAACCTTCAGATTGCCACTCCGAGTGGGACGATGGTTCCTTTGGCGACACTGGCGAAGATCGAGCGCACCGAGGGAAGCACAGAGACGGAGCGCCAGGGGCTACGCCCCATGCTCGCCGTCACCGCGCAGCTGAGCGGTCGCGACCTCGGCAGTGCGATCCAAGACATCCAGAGCCAGCTCAAGACCCTCTCGCTCCCGCCCGGCTATATCATTGAATACGGCGGGCAGTACGAGAGCCAGCAGGAGTCATTCCAGCAGCTTCTTGAGATTCTGGGTGTGGTGATCGTGCTCGTCTTTTTGGTGATGCTATTCTACTTCCGCTCTTTTGAAGAGCCGGTTGCGCTCTTTGTTGCTGCTATCGCCTCTCTCTCGGGAGTGGTCCTGGCCCTGAGCATCACCCATACCCCGCTCAATATCGGCTCGATCACCGGAGCGATCATGATCATTGGAATCGTCACGGAGAACGGCATCTTTCTCTTTGACTACACGCGCCAGCTCGCCCAGCGCGAGAAGATGCCCCTCGACGAGCTCTTGGTCTACGCGGGGAAAGTCCGCCTGCGCCCCAAGCTCATGACAATCCTCACGGCCATTCTGACGCTCTTCCCGCTTGCTCTGGGAATTGGTGCGGGGGCCGAGCTTCAGCGTCCTTTAGCCATTGCCGTGATTGGTGGACTCTCGATGTCCACGCTCTTCACGCTCGTTCTGGCACCAGCACTCTACTCTGCGCTCTGGGGGAAACGGTATCAGGGATAGGAGCGCTACGCGGTCAAGAGCTTCCCTGAAAGACGAAAGTAATACGGTATCAACTATGAAACGATCCATTTTACCCCTCGCAGTAGCACTCTTCTCCCTAACGGCGGGGCTTGCGGCTTTCACAGCGACCAGCGCCTCGGCACGGCAGCAAACAACGTCTACTGCCGATGTCCCCTATAAGGATATTCCTCTGACTGCGTTGACTTTGGCATGAATCTTGCACGGCAAGAATACCATGATCACAATGACTCTTACTTGCCCTCATTGCAACAGCAGCGATGCCCTCGTCAAGCATGGAACCAATCGCGGAGGAACAGAAAGATGCCGGTGCCTCGACTGCAAAAAGACCTTCACCCCTAACCCAAATCCCAGAAGAGTCGATCCACAGAAAGTCAAACTCATCGAGGCAGCTCTGGAAGAAAGGGTGCCTATCAACGTCATCTTGCGCATCTTTGGCGTTAGTTGGACGACCGTCAATAACATCGCTAAAAAAAATCTACCGACCTCCCTGAACTGATTCCCCTTGCCAAGGACTCGGTAGAGATCGATGAGCTGTGTATCAGCAAACGCAAGAATCTCTGGCTCTGGACTGCTGTTTCTCGCTATAGCAGCCAGATTCTGGGCTATGTAATCGGGGATCGCAAGTGGCACTGGCTGGGTCAACTCTACGAGCAGCTGCCGGATTCGTACCGTAAACGTCTCGTCTACACAGATGGATACGGAGCCTATCAGGCTTTCTTTTCGGATTGGCAACACCGCATCGGTTACAAATTTGAGGGTCGAACCAGCGTGGTTGAGGGAGTCAATAATTCTCTGCGTCACCGTTGTAGCTTTCTGGTTCGCCGCTCCTCGGGTCCTCGTGATACAGCTGGTATGCGCAAGCGTGTTGCCTTCGCGGTGATCGCTCACAATCAAGCCTGTCATAAACGCTGGCCTGCTAGGGTGAAGAAATCAACGCAGTCAGAGGGATAACCGGAGCTACTTCCCGATCTACGTTGTGGATCCCGCCAATTCACCAATACTCTTCAACTACGGCACGGGTGGCGTGATGACTGCTCAGCACGACCTCACCATGAGCTTTTCCTCGAATCCAACGGCGGTCGCAACTTATGTCAATACACGCCTCTATAAGAAAGACACTCTCTATATCAACCTTTCGACGGGAGACAGCTATACACTTGCCACCAACGGCGGAGCATCTAATGGCTTCCAGTTCGTGGGTTTCGTTTCTGATAGCGGCCCGATAAACAGTGTGAGCATGGCCACCAATATCAAAAACTACTTGGTTGTTGACAACGTGCTCTACGGTACCCGCAAGTAACGCAACACGGAGGAGGGGCTTCCCCTCCTCCACAGCACCGCGCTAATCATCGTCGTGCTCGCCCTTTTTACGATTTTCCTCGCCCGAGTCAAGGGCACTGCTACTGGCTGCTACCCCTCCGCTAGAGCCTGGATCTCGAACTTCCGTATGCCGAATCTGTCCTCCTAGCTTTGCCGTGTAGACAAAAAGCCCACCGGTTAGCAAGGCTAGCCCCCACACGCCCAAGAGAACCAGGGATGCGGCACGAATGCCCCGCTGGAGAAACACAAGGCAAAGAAGTGAGGCCGTCCCAAGAATCTCGACGAGGATCAAGGCAAATTTTGCCGCCGCCTCATGCGCTTCGATTAGTCCCTCTGAGACGCCCGGGAGCCCCTCTATCTTTCCTTCGGCAGGCTCGCCCGTAAGGAAGACGGGGATTGCCACGAGAGCACAGAGCACAAAGACGACGAGACTGGCCTTTTTAAGGTCGTTGCTCTTAAATATAAAGCCTGCGCTCAGAAGCAGGAGCCCGAACCATGTCCCAAGTACGGGCAAGTGGTTGAGAACCAGGTGAAGGTATGCGGGATTCATTGTTGGTCATTACCTCTCTTCGTCATCGTCACGGCGGCGCTTGCCGGACTCGTGTTTTCTGCCATGCTCGTCGTCCTCATCGTCACCCTCCCGGTGCTGCTTCTTTGGCACCGGACCGAGTTTTGCGGTGTCTATCTGCACACTGGCACCCTTGAGCTGTATCGGGTAGGTTGCTAGGGGAGCGCGCGCAGCCCCCTTAGGATCTTTGCCTGTCACGGCAAAGGTTGCTCCATGGAGCGGGCAGATGAACCGTTTTTGCTTAGCTTCCCAGCGCACCTCACCGCCTTCATGGGTGCAACGCGCGGAGAGGCCTTATCCTGCCGCGTAACAAAGATCACTTGGCCGTTCTTGAGAGTGAGTCGGCGCGGCGTTCCCACCGTAAACTGCCCCGTAGTGCCAACCTGCTCCCAGGTGGCCGCTTCTGCCTCCCCAGAACCAAGCCCTGCCATTACGAGCACAAGGCTCCCCTGAATCGCGATCTGTAGGGCATGACGGCGCGTTATGTCACAGCCCTTCGTCTCTACTTCATCGTTCATTTTCAACTCCTTAAACCAACTGAAAAAGCCCTGTGGAAGCCAACATTTACATGCTAGTCCCACAGGGCTTGAAGTCCTGTTGCCTCGGTATCGAGGCCCAGCTGCACTCCCTTAACCGGAGGGAGCCGCTTGATCTGAGGTTCCACCGTTCATCTGAAACGGCGGTTGTTATTTAATTTTGTCGAACTTAGTGCCTTTGCAGGTCACACAGGCTTTGGGAGCGTTGCCCTGCTGCGTTGCCCCACAGGTTTGGCAGACAGAGAAGGACTTGAGCCCAATATCCTTCTTCCCTGAGTTGAGGTTTGTCATTGCCGCAGAGTAGAGGGCTGCGTGCTGGCGCTCGGCAGCCAATGCAAAGCGGAAGGTACGCTGTGCCCCGACTTGCTTCTCCGACGTAGCCACGGTCAACATCGCAGGATACATCTGATCCTTCTCCTCTGTCTCCCCCCGCCAGGCATCTTTCAGGTTCGCCTGGGTCGAGCCAACCTTCCCAGAGAATGCGCCAGATTTAGGATTGGCCTCACCGAGAGTCGCCAAAACGCTGGCATGGTTGCTGGCATGGATCGCTTCCGCTTGAGAAGCAGCCTCAAACAGGCTCGCGACGCCCTTTTTTCCCTCTGCCCGTGCTTTTTGGGCGTACGCTTGATACTTAGAGCAGGCAGTCGTCTCGCCCACATAGGCTTTCTCAAGGTTGCCCTTTGTCTGAGCCAGCGGCTGTGCCTGTGAAAGCGCACCACTCTGGGTCGCCGCGAGCACTCCTATACACAAAGCGAGAGCGGCTGGAATCTGTCGGTTACGGTTTATTGTTTTCATGGCTCAAGCATAACGCCGCCTCTATGAGAAGACGATGAGAGCATAATTTGGGGCATTTCGGTTTGAGATTAGCCTCTCATCGTCCTCTCATAGAGGTCAGGATAGGTTAAGTCTAAACTCCTGGAGAGCTTCTGTCTTATGCCTACTACCCCCCATGTTGAAAAACACTTCACCTCCACCGAGGCCGTCCGTGATGTCGTTATCGGAATGTCCGATGGCCTGACGGTTCCCTTTGCCCTTGCCGCAGGCCTGACGGGAGCCATTGCTGCATCGTCCGTGATTGTTACCGCAGGGCTTGCGGAGGTGGCGGCGGGCTCCATCGCGATGGGACTCGGGGGCTATCTAGCTGCCCGTGGAGATGCGGAGCACTACCACAGTGAGCTGGCACGAGAGCACCAGGAGATTCGCGACGAGCCTGAGAAGGAGATGGCTGAGGTCTCTCACGTCTTGCAGGAGTACGGCATGGCTCCCGATGAGGCTGCTATTCTTGTGGAGCGCATTCGCCACCGCCCTGAGGACTGGGTGCGGTTCATGATGCGCTTTGAGCTGGGTCTTGAGGAGCCCAATCCGCACCGTGTCTATAAGAGTGCCTTCACCATTGGCATTTCCTACTTAGTAGGTGGTATGATCCCGCTCTTGCCCTATTTCTTCGTGGCTCAAGCCCAGGTTGGGCTACTCTGGTCCGCAGGAATCACCGCGATTGCCCTACTCGTCTTTGGTGGCGTCAAAGGAAAAGCCACGGGGACAAACGCAGCTCGGAGTGCCATTCAGACCCTACTTGTTGGTGGAGTTGCTGCGACCATCGCTTTTCTAGTCGCACGCGCTTTCTCCCATGGGGGCTAAGCCTATCGAGCCGTGGGAAGAACAGACTCGACGGGGATTACCACAATGAATCCTTCGTCGGGTCTGCCCGTGCCTCCGTGCGATTGAATTGCTTCGATAACGGGCGCGAGAAGCTCCACGGGGACGATAACCTCTAGTTTAGATTGCACCACCTGCTGATAGTGCCCACCGTCCAGATGAAACGTCCGTGTCTCCGATACGGTCACTGCGGGAATGCCGGGGATCTCATGCAGGGCGTCGAGCACCTTCGGAACCAGGAAGGGCTGGAGAATGGCTTTGATCTCTCGTTTCATAAAGTCTCTTTCTTGCCTTGCTCAAACCAGGCGTAGAGCGTCGGCAGTACCACGAGGGTGAGAAGTGTGGACGTGATCAGTCCGCCGATCACAACCGTCGCCAGTGGCTTCTGAACCTCCGCCCCAGAGCCCGTGGCGAGCGCCATCGGGATGAAACCGATGCTGGCAACCGAGGCAGTCATTAGAACCGGGCGGAGCCGGGCTAGTGCTCCTTGATGGACGGCTTCGGCGACCGAGCGGCCTTCTTGGCGGAGCTGATTGATGAAGGTAATCATCACCAGGCCATTGAGCACCGCGATCCCCGCGAGGGCGATAAAGCCAATCCCCGCCGAGATCGAGAAAGGCATCTGCCGTGCAAGGAGCGCAAGAATTCCCCCCGTGATGGCAAAGGGAATCCCCGTGAAGACCAGTGCTGCTTGCTTCAGGCTCCCCAGGGTCATGAAGAGCATCACAAAGACCGCCAGAAAGGTCAGGGGGACAACCACCATCAGGCGCGCACGCCCCGACTGAAGCTGCTCGTAGGTGCCGCCGAACTCCATCCGGTAGCCGGTCGGGAGGTGGATCTCCTTCTGGAGACGTTGCTGCACTTCCTCGGTGAAGCCCCCCAGGTCTCGGCCACGGACATTCGACATCACTACGACCCGGCGCTGGCCGTTCTCCCGGCTGATCTGAATGGGGCCATTGACATAGCCGATCTTTGCCAGAGAGCCAAGGGGCACTTGCGACCCGGCGGATGTAGGGACGAGGAGACGGCCTATCTTCTGAGTGTCATCGCGAAAGGGCTTCTCCAGGCGCACGTTCACCTCCACCCGCTGACTGCCATCTGTGATGCTGGTGACGGTCTTGCTGGCGAGGGCGGTCTCGATCACGGCGTTGATATCGCTTACCGAGACTCCCCACCGGGCGATAGCCGCGCGATCAAGCTCGATCTGGAGCTGTGGCATGCCCTCGGTGGCCTCGACCGAGACATCGGCGGCTCCACGGACTTTCTCGACAATGGTAGCCATCTTCGCGGCGACCTCTGCGAGGACTTTGTTGTCGGTGCCAAAGAGCTTGATGCCCAGCTCCGCACGTAGCCCCTGACCTTGCACCATCTCGTCCATGCGCATCTTCACCGGCTGGGTGTAGCTCGCCTCAAAGCCAGGCGACTTATCCGTGAGCTCGGAGAGTTTCCGCACCAGCTCCTCTTTGGTACGCGCACGCTTCCAGTGCGCCTTGGGCCAGAGCTCGATCAGCGTGTCGGTCTGGTGGATCAGCATGGGATCCGTGGCGACCTCGGGCCGCCCGATACGGGTCACGACTTTCTTGACCTCATCGGGGAAGCTTGTGCGTAGCGCCGTCTCTAGTCGCTGCGAGCGATCCACCACTTCCTCCAAGCTTGTCCCCGGGGCGTAGAAGCCCGAGATCGCCGCCGCGCCTTCATCAAGCTCAGGGATGAAGGTGCTTCCCAGCAAAGGAAAGAGCGCAAAGCAGCCCACTACAAAGCCCAGTGCCAGCCCTGCCGTGAGCATCCTCGCACGGACGGCCCCCTGGAGCAACTTGGCATAGAAGCGCTCGATGACTTCCAGAACTCGGTTGGGCTTTTCTTCCTTGACCTTGAGAAAGTACGCACAGAGTGCCGGAACCCAGGTCAGGGAGAGGAGGAGCGCACCGAGTAGGGCGAGAATCACCGTCAGCCCCATCGGGCGGAACATCTTGCCCTCGACCCCCTGAAGCGTCAGGATCGGCAGGTAGGTGGCGATAATGATGAAGATGCCAAAGAGCGACGGCTTTAGCACCTCCAGCGCCGCTTCGTAGAGAACGTGCTGGCGCTCGTCCTCCGTGAGGTCACGGTGTAGGTGATGGCGACGCTCCGCGAGCTGGCGCACGGTATTCTCCACAATAATCACGGCACCATCCACGATCAGGCCAAAGTCCAGAGCTCCCAAGCTCATCAGGTTGGCCGAGATTCCCCAGTGGCGCATTCCGATAATCGCAAAGAGCATCGCCAGTGGGATCACCGACGAGACAATCAGCCCGGCACGAAGCTGAAGTAGGAAGGCAAAGAGGACCACGATCACCAACAGGCCGCCTTCCGTCAGGTTCTTCGTGGCGGTCTCTAAAGTGCGATTGATGAGCACGTCCCGGTTGAGGAAACCGACTAGTTTTGAGCCTGCGGGGAGTGTTTTCTCGATCTGCTTGAGCTTTGCACCAACCCCCTGCATCACGATACGACCGTTCTCTCCGATGAGAAGCAAGGCGACACAGTAGCTCTGCTCCCCGATGCCATCTTCCGAGAACGCCCCCTGCCGAATCGCATCGCCTTCCTCGACGGTCGCCAGCATCCCGACCGTGATGGGGATACCGTCTTTGGCGGCAACTACGACGTGCTTGATATCTTCCGGTCCGGTGAGCATCCCAACACTGCGGATCATCGCCTGGGACGCCCCCTGTGCTAAGTAGGAACCGCTGGCGTTCTGGTTGTTCTTCTCCAGCGCCTCCGTGAGGTCGCGTAGGGTAAGACCGTAGGCGAGGAGCTTCTGTGGGTCGACTTTCACCTGCCACTGGCGCACGGTGCCTCCCCAAGGGTTCACCTCCGCAAGCCCCGGAACCGTGAGGAGCTGTGGCCGCACCACCCAGTCCATCAGAGCGCGACGCTCGCGGAGTGAGAGGTTTGGGTTCTCTAGTTTGATGTGGGAGAGCTCCCCCAGCCCGGTGGATACCGGCCCCATCTCCGCCGTTGCCCCAGGAGGTAGCTCCCCCTGGGCCACGGTCAGGCGCTCCGCGACAAGCTGGCGCGCAAAATAAAGATCGGTGTCGTCGTCGAAGACCACCGTCACCTGCGAGAGCCCGAACTGGCTGATCGAGCGTGTCTCCTTGAGCTTCGGGGTTCCGGCAAGCGCGACCTCAAGCGGGAAGGTCAGCTGCCGCTCGATCTCCTCGGGGCCAAGCCCGGTTGCGGTGGCATTGATGACAACCTGCTTTGTGGTGATGTCGGGCACGGCATCGATGGGGAGCTGGAGGGCATTGTAGCCCCCGATCCCTAGTAGCAAGAAGCCCAGCATCACTATAAAGAGCCGCTGCCGAATCGCAAAGCGCAAAATAGCCTCGATCACTTGAGCTTCTCCTTCAGGAGTCCCGCGTTGCGCACGACCACGCGCTCGCCGCCTTTAAGGCCCTCGCGAACCAGGGCTTGCCCACCGCGCCGCGCCGCCACCGAGACCGTGCGAGCAACGAAGATCTCTGGCTTCTCGGTCGCGACAAAGACTACACTCCTGCCGCCCACTTCCTGCACTGCATCCTCGGGGAGCGCGGTTCCCCGCATCCCACTCTGCGCAACCAAGCTCCCTGTGACAAACATGCCAGGCCGTAAGACACTCGCCCCACCTGATACCCGGCAGCGCACCTTCACCAAACGGGTTGCGGCATCGGCGCTCTCCCCCAGCGTGACCACCGTGGCGGAAAAGTTCTTGCCGGGTACTGCCTCCGAGCGCACCGTAAACCGTGCTCCAGGCCGGAGCTGTCCGAGCTGGGCAGGAGGAACGGAGAGCTGCACCCAAACCTCGGTGCCGTTGAAGATCGTGTAGAGCGGCTTGGTCATATCGACGGTCTCCCCAAGGCTCGCGTGGCGCTCAGTGATCCTTCCGCTAAGCGGCGCATGGATGGGGATGGAGTGCATATCGCCCGGCTGGCCGCCCAGCAGCTCGATATCATCCAGGGCAGACTCCACCTCAATCCGAGCTTGCTGGAGGGCATTCTGCGCCTCAACCAGCTCTTTGTCCCGGGTGTAGCCGCCCTTGACGACTTTCTCCTCGCGGGTGAGTGCATTCGCCGCGCGCTGGCGTTGCTCATCTATACTTCGGCGGTGCGCCTGAGCTGCCTCCCACTTCGCGGCTGCGCTTCGGGTGCGGGCGGCTCCCTGCTCGGCGCGTGCCTCGGCAGCAGCGACCTCGGACTGCGCTTGCTTACGCTCCGCCTGCGCCTGCTCTAGGTCCTGGCGTGCGATAAGCTCCTCCTTAAACAGTGCCTCGGAGCGGGCCGCACGTGCCTGCGTAGAACCTAAGCGTGTCTGAGCCTGCTCCAGAGCTGCCGCCAGAGACTTTTCCTCACTCTTTGCCTCTTCCAGCGCCGCTCGAGTGGTCTTGACCTCACCCTCGGTATCGGAGAGCTGTGCGCTGAGCTGCGACAGGCTCTGCTGGTAGTCCTCCAGATGATGGCGCTCGAACTCCCCTAAGCTCGCCAGCTTCGTGCGCCGTGCGAGGTTGTCTTTGGCAAGCGCCTCTTTCTTTAGGGCAAGCCGGTAGGCCACCTGGGCTCCGTGGAGGTCTTCACTCTCGACAACAGCGACCACATCGCCTGCAACCACTTGCTGGCCCAGCTCGGCGTTCATCGCAATCACCTTTGCCTTGACCCGCGAGTTGACGCTGGCGAGGCTACTCGGGTTAGCCTCAACGCTCCCGTTAAACGTCAGGCTCTCCGAGAGCATGGTCTCTTGAACCGCCTCCACCGTAAAGCGCGCGAGGGCAAGGCTCTCTAAGTCCAGCACGACTTGGCCAGGTGTCGCGGGCGCACTTGGGGCGGGGCCCGCCTCTGACTGCGCTGCAACTTTAGGAGCACAGCCGCTAGGAATGGTCAGTAGGGCGCTCAGGCAAGCAATCGAAACAAAAAGAGAGAGGTGGTTTTTCATGGTGTTTTCAGAGAATCCGCTGTGGGATGAATACGCTCCCACTCAGTGCGTGCTTGTGCATAGGCAAAGGCAGCGGCGAGGCGCTCTGCGAGCACGGCGCGGTAGGTGCGCTGGGCCTCAAGGACTGCAGTAATGCTGGTCTGGCCTGCTTGAAATCCCGTCTTGCTGGCCTGGAGGAGCCGCTCTGAGCGCTGGATGAGGTCGGCTTGGTAGCTCTGCAGAACCGCCTCAGCGCTCTCAAGCTGTGCTTTTGCTTGTGCACGCTCCTGTGCGAACTGGAGTGTCAGCGCACTCTGCCGCGCTTGTTGCGCCTCCGTTGCGGCAGCGACTTGACGAACGCGTGCACGCTTCGCTCCCCAGTCGAGGGGGAAGTTGACCTGCACTGCCGCACCTCGATCCGCAGGGCCTGAAGGGTGAAAGAGGTTCTGGGAGCGGAGCATCAGAGAGACATCGGGTTTGAGCTCCGTTCGGGCAAGCTTCTCCTCACTGACCAAGCGCTGAAGGTTGGCGGCCTCTAGTGCTAGCTCCGGGCGTGGACCGCCTTTCTCGGCAAGAGGCACAACCGTGAGTGGCAGAGGGCTCAGGGGTGGAAGGGCTTCCTCAGGCGACTTTCCCAGAAGCACTGCAAGCGCCGCCTGCGCGGATTTGCGCTTGCCGCTCGCCTGAATGACTTGCTGCTGTGCCCTAGAAACTTCGATCCGGGTCTGAGTGGCCTCGATTCCGGGACGTGCTCCTAGATCGACTTGTCTCGTTGTCACCCGGTCGAGCTCTTGCGTCAGCTGGAGAGCCTCTTGTGCGAGGACTTCCTGTGCCTGTGCGTAGGCAAGGGCATCGTAGGCCACCCGAACCGCATGGGCTAAGCTAAGGGTCTCTAGATCCGCCCCCGCAGCACTCACCGCAAGGCGCGAGACAGCAACGGCTGTGCGGGCACCGCGCGCCCCGTTGACCTCCAACGGCTGCGAAAAGAAAAGCTCCTCGGTGGTGCCATTGGCGCTCCCCAGCCAGGGTGCCACATAAAATGTCGGGGCGCTGAGTGCTCGTGCTGCCGTCACGCCTTCCTTAGCGGCGGCAATCTCTTGGCGTGCCGACTGCATCTTGGGGTGCGATTTGAGCGCCATTTGAATGGCAGCATCTCGTGTCAGAACGGGAGTCTCTTGTGGTATGGCTACCTGTGTCAGAAGTAAAAAGACAAGCGCTTCTTGCATTGGGGGCATCCTAACCCGGCAACTATGAGAGGAAGATGAGAGGCTCTCACGATCCTCTCATAGAATGGGGGTACCCTGAGAAACATGAAGCTCTTGGTCGTTGAGGATGAGATCGCCGCGGGCATCTTTCTTCAGGAGGGACTCTCTGAGGAAGGCTACGCGGTGGATATGGCCCGTGATGCTCACGAGGCGGACGAAGCCGTGGCGCTCTACCGCTACGATCTGATCGTCCTCGATGTGATGCTCCCCGGCAAGGATGGGTTCACCCTCTGCCGGCAGTGGCGAATGGAGGGTGTCAAGAGCCCGATTCTCTTTCTCACGGCACGTGACGACGTGGCGGATCGAATTGCCGGGCTAGACCAAGGTGGCGATGACTACCTGGTCAAGCCCTTCGCCTTCGACGAGCTCCTCGCCCGTATCCGTGCCCTACTACGCCGCACGCTCAGTGAGCCAGTTCCCCCGATCCTTACCTTCGGTGAGCTTGTCATCGACACCAACTCCAAGAAGGTCTGGCGGAGCGGCGAGCTTGTCAGCCTGACCGCGCGGGAGCACCAGATGCTGGAGTATCTCGCGTTTCATCCCGAGCGCCTCATCACCCGCACCAGGCTCTGGGAACATGTCTGGGAGACAGGTAGTGAGCCTGACTCTAATGTGGTGGATGTCTATATCGGCTATCTCCGCCAAAAACTAGGCCGCGAGCGTATCGAGACCGTCCGTGGTCAAGGCTATCGCTTCAAGCACGAGGTCGAGAGTGAGTAGAAAAACGACCTTTCGAGATCGGCTGACACTTCAGACCACGCTGCTCTGCCTTCTCGTCTTGACCATTGCAGGAACGGCCGTTTTTCTGGGAGCACGCACCGCTCTCCTAGCAAACCTTGATGGGGCTCTCCTGGGGATTGCCCGTGCCGAGCTGGCATCTGCTCTCGATGGCCCCGGCGGAAAAGTGCATATCCATGAGGACAGCAAGCTGGTCTTGCACGGCGCAGCGGGCTATGAAAAATACGCTCTCATCCGGGATGAGCACGGGGATTTAGCTGCTCATACGGCCAATGTTCTCCCTCGTCAGCTTCCCAAACTAGACCAGCAAGCACTTCAAAGCACCGGCGGCGGACTCGCTGTTTTTGGGGATATCTACCTTGATGGGCGAGCACTACGTGCCGTCTACTACCCCTTCAAGGATCTGAAAGGCCGTCCCTATATCGCCATCTGCGCTGTACCTTATGCCCCCATGGAACAGTCTTTGCGCTTGCTGGGAGCGACGCTGCTCCTGGCACTGACGACCTGTGGACTGGGAGCCACCTGGGGTGCCCGGCGACTTGCCCTGCGCCTGACCGACCCTCTGGAGGAGTTAGCCCAGAGGGCACGGCACATTGGTGGTGAGACACTCCATGAGCGCATCCCCCAGCTTTCCCAGGACGACGAGCTGGTGAGCCTCACCGACGGGCTAAATGAGATGCTCTCCCAGCTCGATGTCGCCTTTGCCGAGCGCCAGACAATGATCGACGCGCAGCGCCAGTTTCTCATGGACGCCTCGCACGAGCTACGAACCCCTGTCTCCAATCTCCGGGGCCTGGTCGAGGTCTCCCTGCGTCGCCCTCGAACCAATGAGTCCTACCAGAGAACGCTGAGTATCTGCCTCCCTGAAATCAAGCGTCTCAATGTCTTGGTCAACGACCTCCTGACCCTCGTCCGTGCAGAAGCAGGAACTGTGGTTCTGGCAAAAGAGCCGGTTGACCTTGTCGCGCTGATCGGCCAGGCGCTTCAAGCCCATCAGGCAAACGCGACGGAAAAGCAGGTTCATCTTTGCCCGACGACCCCAGAGAGCCTCAACCTTCAGGGCGATCCGACACGTCTGCGACAGGTTCTCGATAACCTGATCGACAATGCGCTCCGCTTCGCACCAACGGAGAGTAAAGTTGAGGTAACTCTCACAGAACAGGACAAAATGGCAGTTCTCACCGTTCGTGACCAAGGACCGGGAATCTCCCCCGAGGATCTTCCTCACCTCTTTAAGCGTTTCTGGCGCGCCGATGTCTCGCGAAACCGCGCCACGGGTGGGCTGGGGCTGGGACTTGCCATTACTCACTCGCTCGTCGAGGCACATGGAGGGACTATCACTGTGGAAAGCGTGGTAGGTAAAGGCGCATGTTTTAGTGTGACTATCCCTCGGCATGGATTCACTACGGCCTAGGCTTAAGGTTTTTATTGCAATAATCATGTTAAATAGCTTGAAGGATTTGAAAAATGCAACTGACCCCTTACAAAGATTCGCTCACGGTTCCGAAAAAGCTCATCATTAAACGCGGGAAGCTGAAGATCGCGATGGTGCGAACGCGCTTGCGTCTTCACTCGGAGCTTCCCAATACCACAGCGCTATGGACCTATGAAGGCTCCGCTCCTGGCCCGATAATCGAAGTGCGACGGGGCCAGAAGCTTACTGTGGAGTGGAAAAACCAACTTACAGGGACGATTCCACTAACGGCAGCACGATCTAAGCAAGTTCCAGGAGATGAGGATCTCTGGCACTCCAATGTGGCAGGCATTGCCTTGAGCTCCGATGCTGATGAAGTGATGATCACTCCCCATATTGATGATCTCCACGCTCATACGGTAGTGCACCTTCATGGTGGCAAGACATCCCCCGACAGCGATGGCTGGACCGATAATGTCCACCATCTAGGTCAAACACAGGCGTGTGTCTATGAAAATGACATGCGCTCCACTCTTCTCTGGTACCACGATCATGCCATGGGAGTTACGCGCTTCAATGTCTTTTCGGGACTTGCTGGGTTCTACATTATCCGTGATGCCGATGACGACAAAGTCATGAGCGCCCTTCGCGCCTCGCATGGCCTCACGAAAAAGGCACGTTCGCCCAAAACGCCTCTCGAATTGCCACTGGTGATTCAGGATCGTAACTTTCTGACCAAAGCTAACGGAGACCTAACCGGCGAGCTTCTGCATATCGTCCAAGATCTTCCTCTCAACGCTGCGGGGGATAAAGGCCCAATGGAGTTCTTTGGCCCCTACACTCTCGTGAATGGAACCGTTTGGCCCCACGTCGACGTTCGGCCTGGCCCTTATCGGCTTCGCCTTCTGAACGGCTCAAACGCCCGGACGTATGCGCTTGCTCTGGTCGATCAGAATAATTCTCCTGTACCGAACGTGACTATGCAGCAGATTGGTACGGACGGGGGCCTTCTTGGTGCCCCCAGACCCGTTGAGCGGATTGTCATCGCACCTGCAGAGCGTGTGGATCTGATCATCGATTTTACCAGTGTCGCTGCCGGGACCAAGCTTCGTTTTCTGAATACCGCCCTCTCGCCCTTTGGTAATCAATATGTTCCTAAACCGGGGGATACCGCGCCCAGCGACCTACTGGTACTTCCCGAAGTGATGGAGTTCCGGGTGCAGGGCAAGAAGTGCCAGCGCCTCGATCTTCCCGCTCCGTTATCAAAGTTTAAGGCGCTGACTCACGGTGATTTACCCCACCATCATAATCACCGACTTGTTGCCTTAGTTGAAGATACCAACACCTTCGGAATGCTGACCTTTCTAGAGTTGGAAAAGGTAGGTCCAGCACAGACGCCGACTCCTGACGGAATGCTGAACCTACCTCTAGATATCCATCCTGACGACCCAGCAAATCCCCTTCCTTCAGTAGACTATCGGATCACAGCACGGATGTTCCGTGACGGAAACCCATGGATGGTTGCTGAAAATGCCACTGAAGTATGGAATATCATCAACCTCACAGGAGATACTCATCCCTTTCACATCCATTTAGTGCAGTTCCAAATGCTCCGGCGCACTGGTTTTGATCCCCAAAATTTTGAATACAATGATGGCAAGATTGCGAACCAAGGCCCCATTATATCTAAGGGCACATCACAACCGTTAGAGATCGGTTGGAAAGATACTGTGCGCGTTGATCCAGGTGAGCTAGTCTCAATTGCGGTTCCATTTGAAGGATTTTCTGGTCAGTATATGTACCACTGCCATATTCTAGAGCATGAGGATCATGAGATGATGCGCCCCTTTGTTGTCATGTCTGAGGAGACGATGCCTTTTATGCCGAGCCATGGCCATTCCTCGGGTCACGATCATAACCACTGATTCACGATCGCAGATACCTACTTGCCTGCTGGGACAAAACAATATGTCCCAGCGGGCAAGCTAATCGTTTCTCGACAGAGTGTAGTTTTACACTGCTTGACGTTGTATTTTTGTTCGCTCTCCCTCTCTCTCTTACGTGAATTCAGCACCTTAGGGTGATTGAGATGAGAGGATATACGATGAAACGACTAAACCGACGCGCTTTTGTTCTGGGGGCACTGCTTACCTTTGGCTTGACGGGATCTGGCCATGCAGCCTTTGCACAGAGCATTGTTGCTCCAAATATCTATACCAATGCGAATGCAGAGTGGGAAGTTGCAGGAGCCGCAGGGACGCATCACCAGCAGATCTTTAGTAGTACCCAGTTCTGGCCGGCCAATGAGACCCATACCCTAAGCTCACTGGCGTTCCGGCCTGGCAAGTCCCTCTTTACTGGTTCCTATACCTGGACTCTGAGCCATGTTGAGGTCTACGTGAGCACCACGAAAACGACTGTCGCAGGTCTCAGTGCTACCTTTGCCGATAACTACGCCAGCTCAACAGATCGAACTCTGGTCTACAGTGGGCCAATCACGTTTTCGACGACATTAACCAACTACGGCGGTCCGCATAACTTCGACTTCAAGATTCCCTTCCAGGTGCCGTTCTCCTATACCCCAGGGCAGGGAAATCTCCTGGTGGAGGTCATCGACTACAGCTTCTCCGAGAACCTCTGGAACGCACAGGTGGACTGCATTGCTGCCAGCGATCTCACCAACTACGTCATGACGGACTACCGCTATGCGACGGGCCGGATAGGCTACTTTGGCGGGGCGGGAGTGGTGATGCAGTTTGACACCGACTATGTCAGCCCAAGCTCGATTCTTCCGACCTCGCTTGTCCTCTCACCCACTTCCCTGATTGGTGGGGCATCGTCGCTTGGCACGGTCACACTGAACGCACCAGCTCCCGCAGGCGGCCTGAGCGTCGCCCTTACCTCCAGCGCCACGGCCGCGAGTGTCCCGGTCTCTGTTTTGGTGCCTGCGGGCCAGTCCAGTGCCAGCTTCGCGATCCCGACTACGTCGGTCGCAGCAACCACGGTTGCCAACCTCAGCGCAACTCTCAATGGGGCAACGGTGGGAGCGAACCTGACGATCAACCCAGCTCCTGCGCCGCCACCGCCCACCGGCCTCCAGATCGCACAGTTCACCGTTAATCCAAGCACCCTGGAGAGCGGTGAGCTCGCCGATGGCAAGGTCGTCCTGAGCGGAAAAGCGCCTGCAGGCGGTGTCACGATCAGCCTCACCAGCGCCAACCCGGGCGTGCTCAGTGTCCCCCCTTCCGTCTTCATTCCCGCCGGGGAGAAGCGTGGCGAGTTCAAGCTGACCGCAGGGTCCGTCATAGCGGCAACGCCTGTAGTCGTCAGTGCCACCCTGGCAGGAGCCCCCAGTAAGGCAACCGTGACTGTCATCCCCCGCTAGGAGGTTTTAGCTCTCTCATGGTTCTCTCACAATCGCCTTGATAGAACCCATAATGGGAAAAAGATGCGGATTGGTTTGAGTAAAAACTATCGGAGTCTGACGGATTCTGAGCTAGTTGCAGAGTGCATCCCAGGTAGCGAGGCTGCCTGGGATGAGCTGCTTCGTCGGCACGGTGGCCTGATCTTCTCCACCATCCGGCGCATGGGGCTGTCATCGCTGGATGCCGAAGATGTCTTTCAGAGTGTCTGCATACTGCTGCTGGAGAACCTTACAAGCCTGCGGGAGGGTCAGAAGCTCACCGGCTGGCTTATGGCCGTCTCGCGGCGGGAGACACTCCGCTGGCTCCGGCGACAGCGGCCCACAAGCGAGCTTCCTACCACGGAGCGAGAGGCCACCGATGACCTCCCCGAGAAACAGCTTGCCGCGCTTGAAGACCGGCACTTACTGGAGCGTGGCCTGGAGCAGCTCGGAGAGCGGTGCCAGACGCTTCTTATCGCACTCTACCTAACCGAACCTGCGCCCAGCTATGAGGCTATCGCCCAGGAGCGCAGCTGGCCTGTGGGCAGTGTCGGGCCAAACCGGGCACGCTGCTTGGAGCGCCTGCGCGTTGAGCTGGAGAAACTGGGATACTAAGGTGCTGTATTTTTCACGCGCCTCTCTGTCTCTCTTAGAGCAGGTAGGAAGATAAACCCATGAGCGATGAGACCGAGCTTGAAGCACGACTAATAGCGGCGAGGGCAGCAGGCCCTCTAGAGCCCCTCACAGAGTCAGCAGTGGCACGCGCACGCCAGCTCTTTCGACTCTACACCCCCCAGCCAGACCAACAAACCAGCCTGGTCCAGCTCGCCCGACTGGTCTTAGATAGCTTTCGGGGGCCACAAGCCCTGGCAGCAGCCCGAGGAGCAACCACAAACGAGGCGCGGGAGCTCTTATTTGAAGTGGGCGACCTGACCTTTCGCCTTTTTCAAGAGCCCTTTGCACAAGACGACTGGTTCCTGATCGGCCAGCTTCTCACGTCAGAAGAAGTACCAGTCGAAGGGATCCAAGCAACCCTAGAGCCTGGAGAGCTCGCCGCAACCGAGCGGGGCAAGGGAGAACTTCACTTTGACAGTGTCCCACCGGGCCGCTATGCCGTCCGCCTTATGCTTCCCGATGGCATGAGTATCGTTGTCCCGGAGGTGCCGGTAGGACAGGTATGAGTGAGCCATCGCTAGCACAACAAGCAGGCTCCCTTCGCCAGGAAGCTCAGCAGCTTCGGGCGCAGGGCCGCCATGTCGAGGCGCTCGTTGCCTACGACCGCGTGGCTGCTTGTGCCCGCGCTGCACAAGATCCCGTACTAGAGGCGCAGCTACTGATCGGTAAGATTGACTCACTGGGGGTGCTAGGACGCGAAGATGAAGGAATTTCCCTCGGACGTGAGCTTGCCGCGACATTATTTGTTGCTGGCTACGAAGAAGACGCTGCTCGGGCGGGGATGAATATCGCCAACCTGCTCTACCGTCAGGATAGGCACTCCGAAGCACTGGCAGAGTTCGATATCTGTTCAGAGGTCTTTGCCAGCCGAGCGAGCCGTGCGCTCCTGGCACGTGCTGAGGCCAATGCCGCCAACTGCCTCTCGTGTCTCGGACGGCTCGCGGAGGCACAGGAGCGTCTCACCCGTGCGCGCGAGGGCTTTCTTGCCGAAGGACTGGAGCCACTGGCCGCCATGGCCGAGGCGAACCAGGGCTACCTCCACTTTCTCGCGGGCAGCTATGGCCCTGCACTCACGGCCCTGAGCCATGCCCGCGCGGTATTTCAGGCAACAAGCGGGATGGAGCTCGAAGCCGCAAAGTGTACCGCCGACCGCGCCGATGTCTACCACGCCCTCCAGCTCCTCCCCGAAGCCAGCCACGACTACACCGAAGCACTCGCAGCGCTTGAGCTTCCCTACGAGGCAGCGCGGGCACGGCTCGGGCGGGCGAGTGTTCGGCTTGCTCTGGGAGAGACGGCACTCGCCCTCAATGACCTCGAGGGCGCAGAGCTGACCTTTCGCGCTCAGAAAAACCACTTCTTCCTGGGGAGAATCGCACTGCTTCGAGCGCAGGTCACCGGCGAAGTACGGGAGGCACAGAAAGCGGTGCGCCTCTTCGTCCGCTCCGGGCAACAGGGCTGGGCGGCGGAGGCAAGGCTGCTTCTTGCGGGTGATTCCCCCCGCAAGCTCCTGGCGATTGTACGCACGGCCAAAAATTGGTCGCGTGGCTGGCTGGAGTGCCGCGCGTGGCGAGCCCTGGCATCGGTCTACGCACAACGGGGAAAGCCAAACGACGCGATCCAGGCACGACGCGAGGCAGTAACTGTCTTTGAGTCCGTACGCACCCAGCTCGCCGCCCCCGAAGAGCTCCATGTCTCCTTCCTAACAGATAAAGCCCAGCTCTACATGGAGCTGATCGATGCGCTCCTGGAGCGAGGGCGCACCGCGGATCGGGCAGAGGCGCTGCTTGTCCTAGAGCGCTCCCGCTCCCGGCTGGTCTTGGAGCGCTTGGCGCAGGCAGCCCCTAGTGCGCTCCCCACCTCCGAGCGCCTGGCAAGGCTTCGCCACGAGCTGAGCGAGGCTTACCAGCGCCTCAATGGATTTCCCGACGAGTCGCGCCGTTTTGGGGGCGTTCCGACAACCGAAGCCCTCCGTGCACTGGAGGAGACCTACCACCAAGCTCTGCATGAGGAGGAACTCCACCAGAGTGCTACCCTCCCCACGACCGCCCTCACGATCCAGCTGGACACGCTGGCACTCAAGCCCGATGAGGCGCTTATCGCCTACTACGGAACCGCCGACTTCGTTCATGCCTTTGTCTTGCGTGCGGGAGAGCCCATCGCCTTTCTGCCCAAGCTCTGCCCCCAGCGCGCACTCGTCCTTGCTGGTCGGCGGCTACGCTTCCATCTCCAGCGCCCTCGCACTTCCGGAGTGGGTGAGGTGGAGAGCATCTTAGGCGAGCTTTACGACCTAATCTTTCGCCCCCTTAAACCTCTTCTCTCAAACAAAGAGAAGCTGGTGTTCGTGCCGCACTCAAGTGTCCAAGGGCTCCCACTCGCGGCCCTCTGGGATGGTGTCGAGCCACTCACCGAGCGCTTCGAGTGCACCCTGGCCACGGGAATCGCGCTGTGGAAGGAGCGCGAGCCGCTCTCGTCACCACATGACGCGGAAGTACTGGTGATGGGCTTAGATGCCCCAGAGATCCCTGCTGCCCTCGATGAGGCACGGCAAGTTGCGGCGTGCTTCTCGGACCCCCACCTATGCCTTGGGGAAGCAGCAACAGGCGAAGCGTTCACGCGCCTTGCGCCGCACTGCCAAATCATTCACTTGGCGACGCACGCTCTGTTCCGTGCAGACAACCCACTATTCTCAGGCTTGCAGCTTGCCGATGGCTGGCTTCTAGCCCACGACCTCTACGGATTGAGGCTATCCGCACAAACCGTCACCCTCTCGGCCTGCCAAACCGGTCTGGCAACAACCGTTGGGGGAAGCGAGTCATTTGGGCTGGTTCGTGCGTTCTTGGCTGCGGGGGCACAGTCAATTGTCGCAAGCCTCTGGAATGCCGATGATGCTACCACACGTTTGTTGATGGAGAGATTTTATGAGCAAGTTAAACAAGGACATACCCCTTCGGGAGCACTGCGAAGTGCCCAGCAAGCGATTCGCATGCACTTCCCACACCCCTACCACTGGGCAGCCTTTCAGGTGTTCTGTGGCTAAGCCCTCGCTTGCTCTTGGCCTACTTGCCCTGGTCGCGCTCGTGTCGGGTTGCGGGGGCGGAGGAGCCTCACCCAGTCCCACACCCACACCGACTCCAACACCTCCAGCGGGAAATCGGAGTACGGTTCTGGTACGCCCCCAGACAGGTGTCTCCATCACAGCTCTCGCAAGCCGCTACGGGGCCACAGTTGAGGAGCAGGTTCCGGGAAGCAATATCTACGCTCTGATCGGAAGCGACGACCTCAAGACACGTCTCTCCAGTGACTCCGAGGTGCTCTCCGCCGAGGACGACGATGAAGTACTAGCTCCCGAACCTGCCAATGGTGATCCGTTCCACTTCCCCACCGACTTCCAGGCAGACCCACTAACCAGCTTCGATACCAACCTGCGCGGAATGATCGACGCTCCTCCCGGCTCGTTTGGCCGAGGACGGGCCGGGGGAGCTCCCATCATTGTCGCGGTTCTGGATACGGGTGTCTCACGAGCGCACCCGGCCCTCCAAGGTCGGCTATTGCCTGGCTACAACGGGATTACGGGTAGCAGTGACGAAGGCGAGGTCGCCGATGGAACCCACAATCGCGGGATGGGGCATGGCACGATGGTTGCGGGGGTTATCGCACGCCTGGCTCCCGACGCCAAGATTCTCCCGATTCGTGTCCTCAATGCCGATGGCGTGGGCTCGCTTCTCTCCATCACCAAAGGAATCGAGTACGCGCTTGCCAATGGCGCACGGGTGATCAACCTAAGCTGTGGGATCGGGCGGCGCTCCGACGTGCTCGATGATGTGTTTAGTGGACTGGCAGAGAAAGGGGCTATCTTGGTCGCCTCCGCAGGCAATGAGAATGTCTCGGCCGGCCCCTATCCTGCCGCCGCCGAGCATGTCCTTGCTGTTGCCGCCGTAGAGAGCGACCGCACCAAGAGTAAGTACTCCAACTACGGCCCCTGGGTCGATGTGGTCGCCCCGGGAACGGGAATGGAGAGCTCCTGGTGGCAAGGCGGCTACGCCCGCTGGTCAGGAACCTCGTTTGCCACTCCCTGCGTCGCTGCCGAGGCCGCCTTTATTCTCGCAAGCTATCCCAAGCTGAAGTCCGATGACATCGAGAGCTGTATTCGCAGCTCTGCTCTCTCCGTTGACGAGGCAAACCCAGCACTCACCGGGCAGCTCGGTAAAGGTCTGGTTCAGTTTCGTGCGGCACTGGTGAAGGCAAAAGATAAATAATCAGAGCCTGTATTTTTCCTAAGGCACGTGGTCTCTCTTACTGCGAATCTACATTTTGGAGTAAGACGATGAAACGACTGACAGCGATCTGTGTACTTTTAGGAGCGATAAGCCTTGTTGGCTGTGGCGGCGGTGGAAGTGGCAGCAGCTCCACAGGAACCCGTAAGGTGGCAGTGCTCGCCACCGATAGCTTCCGCGAGGACTACGACCAGGTCTGGGCGACGATCTACAAAGTGGAGCTGCTTCCCGAAGGGGGTGGCGCTCCGATCGTGGTCTTCGATGATCCCACGGGTCGCCAGATCGACCTCAAGACGCTCAGGGATGCAACCGGAGCCCGCTTCGCTTTTCTCGGTGATGCCAGTGTCCCCGCGGGGAACTACACCGGAGTGCGCTTTGCACTGGGCTCCGAGATGCGCCTAGTTGAGCACGGCAAAACAGTCGTAGAACCGATGCCTTTGTCGAGCACTCTCCCACTCGATGGCGCGGGTCATCCGCAAGTGACGGTAAACTTCCCGGCACCTCGTGCCCTAGGGAGTACAGGTGATCCGGTGGTGATCGACTTCGACCTGGCGAACTTTATCCTGAAAGACGGCAAGCTCACGCCCTCGGTGGTGGAAGGCGACCATAGCGGCCTCTCCGACCCCAGCCGCCATGAGCATGAGGACTACAAGGGGGCGGTGAGCGAGCTCTCCGGAAGCGCCCCCTCCCAGACCTTTGTCCTCAACCGGGGCCGTGGGATGAGCGTGACGGTTGCCACGACCGCCGCAACCGCGATCTACGGCAGCGGTAGTCTAGACAATGGCAAGGTTGTCGAGGTGACGGGGCGCTACAACCCAACAACCGACCGACTGGTCGCCACCAAGATCGAGGTCAAGGGAGCTGGCGAGGACAGCAACGAGAGTGAGGGAAGCCACGCCCCTGAGATCAAGGGAAGCGTCGGTTCCGTCTCGGCCACAGCGGGAACGTTCTCGGTAACACTGCGCAAGGCCAAGGGCTTCGCCCCCAACGTGACGACCATCAACGTAGTCACCTCTCCAACAACCATCTTCCGCACCGACGGCGGCCGCACAAAGACCTCGGCGGAGTTCTTTGCTCTCCTAACGGGGGCGGCAAAGGTCGAGGTCGAGGGCACCTACGATGCCGCTACCAATACCCTCACCGCAGCCAAGGCCAAGGTTGAGAACGAGAGCAACGATGGCGGCTGGGAAAATGAGAGCCACCACGACCAAGACGACCACAACGGCGATGGGAAAGTGGATGGCAACGACGATTAGATGAGCCAGTGTGCCAGGGAGACGTTCGCTTCCCTGGCACCTCTGAGGAGGTCTTCTATGGAGAAGTGGAAAAGGTTCTACCTCTTGCGAGTTGCGTCTTATGGCTCGGTCTCGGTAGCCCTAGTTGGTCACAAGTTCTGTACTCACAAGCCCCCATTACGGTAGGGGCCACACTGATCCAATCGTCCTGGTTTGCCCCCGATGGCCTCGACTCCGATGTCTACACCTGGGACAGCTTCCTGTTGACATCCACAGCCGATATCGCAAAGATCGACTGGCGTGGTAGTGCCTCGGCGACAAAAAACTTCAACATCGCCATCTATCCCTCTATCGCAGGGGGTAGCCAGCCCCTAGTGCCCACACCAGATACCAATGGTAACACAGCCCTTGCCGCCTACAACGTGGCTGGCTTAGCAGGAGCTTCTGTAGGAACCTTCAATGGCATCGCGATGTACGATTACCATTTCGATCTGCCAACAACCTTCCAGGCGCAAGCAAATACCAAGTACTGGCTTCGTATTCTCGGGGATGATGGTAGCTGAGGCTGGGTAAGTGCCACAGGGGGAGATGGGCGTAATTTCCAATACTATACGGGCCTCTCCTTACAACCCTTCATTTTTCTCTGGCGGGTAGGAGGGGCTTGAAGCGGATGGCAGGGGCCATTAGTAGGTCCAATCAGCTCTTCGGAACCGACGGGCGTTTAGGGAGAGGCACCCAGCGCGTGGTAAGCCATGGCTAGTAGATATCGTTCCAGCATCGTCCCATTCGGCTTCGTGAGGGCCACCAAAGATTCCCCCTTGGAACTGTCACCGCGTCAGAGTCCGCGCTTACTTTTCTGGATCAGACTCGAACCTCCATTGAGGCGCTGCTCTCGCGCCATGTCTCTGGTACAGACTACGGCGAGGAGCACGAGGAAACAGTCCAAAGCAATGAAGAGGGCATCCTGAATCAGAGATTTGCCTGTAGCATCTACAAGCTCTGGCGTCGCCTCCCCCACGTTGGCAGCGACAAGATATGGATCACGACCTCCCTGCGCGAGGGCTGGACCTCGGTGACACTCAGCGAAGATGCAGGGCACTTCATCTGATACCCCCTGAAATAATAGAGAATCTCCCCGCAGAGCATCAACTTTGTCAATTCAAATTGACAAAGTTGCCTCGTTGGCAAGGGGGCAATCAGGTGACGAAAAATCACATCACAACAACCAGTGAATATATCCCACGACATCACCAAGGTTTTCAGTTACAGAAACTAAACCATCAAAAAAAATCCTCTCTTTTTCCCACAGATGATAAGAAAATAGAAGAGTGTGAGTTATAATGACTAGCAATCCAGACAGGCAATCTGGAGTTCGTTCTCCGAGGGCGAGGGGAAGCCATTCCCTCAATTAGGCAAAAGCATATGGCTAGCAGGGCTAAAACAACTGAAGATTTGACAGCGACACAAGCAGCGCAGGTGCTTGGTGTTTCTGCGGAGACTCTCCGTCGTATGGATCGGCGGGGAGACCTTAGTCCTTCCAAGCGAATCGGCAATCGGCGTATCTACACCCCAGACGATATCAGCCGCCTCCGCGAGCTGCTCGGTGGCAAGCGCCGTAAGGTGAGCGCCACTATCGCCCTCGTCAACCAAAAGGGTGGAGTTGGCAAAACGACAGTGGCAATCAACCTAGGGGGAGCATTGGCAACTCAGGGCTACCGCGTCCTGATCATTGACTTCGACCCTCAAGCAAACTGCTCCTTTGGTCTGGATGTCCTCTGGAACGACATTGAATCATCTATCGCAGATGTGATTGGATTTGAGGCAGCAGGTCCTTCAAAGACCCTTACCGAAGTCATTCGTCGCGTGAGCTACCATCCTAACCTCTACCTTGCTCCATCCCACTTGAACCTAGCCGCTGCTGAGATGATGTTGCACAGTGCTATGGGGCGTGAGCTTAAGCTCGACAAAGCACTTGATAGTGTGCGCAGTGACTACGACTTTATTCTAATTGATGCACCGCCCTCTCTTGGTCTACTCTCGATCAACGCTATGGTGGCAGCAGATGCCTTGCTTGTCCCTATCGATGGAGCCTTCGCTCTTGAGGGAGTTCGTCAACTCCTGAATACTCGCAAAGGCTGCGCCGAGCTCTCACGCCATCCCATCCATGTCCTTGGAGCGGTTCTCAACCGGCAACGAACTATTACTGCTAACTCCGCCGCAATCCGCGATATGGCTGTCCAAATCTTTGGACGCCGGATGTTTGATACGGTCATCCCAGAGCGTACTGCTGTAGATGGATCAACAGCAGCCCGCCAGCCCATCGTTTTCTCGCGCCAGCCAGAGGCAGATCCTTATTTTGAACTTGCTGAGGAGGTGACGCGAAGTGTCGCAGAAATCGTTGGCAACTAGCTCATCGGATCGTACCGCGCGGCTAACTCTTGGACTTGCACAGACAGCGGCGGCGGCATCGGCTCTGCTCGAGGAAGGGGATCGTCGTCATGCAGGTATCCCTGAGGATGCACGGGACCTCCTCCTCGATGATATTGAGCCTGACCCTCTGCAACCACGGCGCACCTTTGAGGAACCAGAGCTACGAGCTCTAGCAGAAGATATTGCAAGGCGTGGAGTTATCTCCGCCATCCTAGTACGTCCGCCCGTTCTCCCGCTGGGCAAGTATCGCCTTGTCTGTGGGGAGCGTCGCTGGCGAGCGTCTCGTATGGCAGGCTTGGTGCGCATTCCAGCACGAGTTCGTGAGCTGCGCGATGACGAAGTTCGAGCAGCACAGCTTGCAGAAAACATCCTTCGTGCAGATCTCAACGATATCGAGAAAGGGCGCTCTCTGCGAGAGCTCTACGATATTCGCAAAGAAGAGAATGCTCGCACTACCTGGGAAGCAGTCGCAGAAGAAGTAGGACTTGGCCGTGCTCGCATCCATGATCTGTTCCATCTAGCAAGCCTTCCTATGTCTATAGCGACGTTGATTGAATCCGGACGGCTCTCTGGTAGCCACGGTATTGCTCTCCAACGTGCCCAGGCCCAACTAGGCGAAGAGACAGTCATCCAGCTCGCCCAAGAAGCCGCACGCCCCGAAGGTCGTCGCACAGGTAGCTTTGGCCTCTCCGTTGTCGCACTTCGCGAGCGTATCCAGTTTCTTCTAAAGGGTGAGGCTACTCCTGAGCCAGAAGTAGCCCCCGTTGCAAAAGTAGCACGTCCCTTTATCCAGAAGACCCTCCAGGCAATCACTGCAGGAAAGCTCAAACAAGAAGAGTACGCGGAGCTCCTTCGTGCCCTGGAGAGCTATCAAGCAGCCTCCTCAGAAACGGAGGAGGCAGACCAATGAAGCAAAACGCAAGATGGCCGAGCCATCGACAACACCCTGAAACATCAGCGGGGAGGATTACGATCCTCCCCGCTGATGTTTTTAGAGCTCACGTAGCTGTCGGGGGATGTCCCCCGACAGCACGGAGAACCTTAAGGATGTCACGCCCCACTACCTGCACCTCAACTTTGTCAATTCAAATTGACAAAGTTGCCCCAAATCGAGAGTTTTCCATGTACGACGAAAGACCACGACAGAAGCAACTCGTTGAAAAAACATCGTGTGATGTCCCCCGATATTTTTCTGCACTTCGACGACAGAAACGGAGAGCCTCAGGCTTTCCAGAAGGGAGGATATCGTGAGCGACTTTGAAGGCTTCCAACCGCTAGAGGCCAACTTTACCCCAACTCCTAATCAATTCTTTGACTACGTCGTGCCAAACTTTCCGCCGTGTGTTGTCTCGGTTGTTGCCACCATCATTCGAGCAACTCTAGGCTGGACAGATCCTCTCACGGGAGAGAAACGCATTGAGGCAGAGCTGTCTGTAGCAGATATTCAGCGCCGGGCTAAGCTCTCACGCAACTCTGCACGAGATGGTATCCGAGGGGCTTTGACAGCAAAGTTGATCATCGAGACGGCGGAAACCTATGCCACAAGTGGTGCCCGCTATGCTCTACGCTGGAGTGATGAAGCACGCCAGCGGGCTGCTATTGAGCGTCAACGCAGAGCCCTTGACGATGCACCAAGCAAACCAAAAACATCCCTGCGGGAGGGAGATGAGGGAGGGGGTCAAAAATTGACCGGGTCAAAATCTGACCCGGTCAAAAATTGCCCCCCATATAAAGAAAGAAATTCCCAGAAAAAGAAAGATACGGATGTATCTGTAAAGAAATCGTTGAACGTTAGCGAGGCCGAAGTACCAAGCCCAGCTCCCTCAACGCCCAACGAGGGGGGAAGGGGCATATATGCCATACGAGATAAAGCCGTCTCAGAGCTCATCGCCCTGACAGGAGACGAAGGGAGCCTACGGCGATTTCAGCAGCTCTGGGAGATCGCGGAAGGGAAAGGAACGCTCGAAGCCTGGAACGCGGCTCTACGAGCCACACGAAGGCGTCTGAGTGGCAATGCAAGGCAAGCCTTAGACCGCCCAGGAGCCTACTTCGACAGGATCTGCGTTCAGGAGCTGGAAAAGCGTGAAGTCTTCGTTCCCACCATTGCGGAGAAGCAGGCTGATCTTGGCGTGGGCAATGCCATTCGCCAGGGACTCTTTGGAGGTGAAGATAGACTTGGTGGCGAGGAGAGCCTTCTCGCCGAGGAAGAGGAGCCAGCGCCACAAGAGGCGATCACAGAGGTGGTTGCGCCGCCGCTCACGGCTACCGAACTCGCCGCCGAGCTGGCTGTGCTGGAGAGCCAGGGGGGGGCACCCTACGAAGCCTTCCTGAGCTTCTGTGAGGCCGAGCGCAAGCGCTATGAAGCCGAGATGGGAAAAGTCAGCCAGGCGAGCCGAGAGCGCCTCCTAGCCGTCTTTGATCGCCCTGAGAAGAGGCGCGACTTGTACAAAAAGTGGAAGGCAGCAGGTCAAGCTCTATGACAAACCTATCCCCTGTGACGAATCTACGCTGCACGAAAAAGCTCTTGGATCGCTTGAAGCTACCCGCCAAACAATCCAAGCCCGGCACCCCTACGGCGTCAACTGCGAAGCTGGGAGACTGGTATGCAACCTACCTTCCTCTCCGCCCAAAGCACCTGGTGCTGGCCATCAGCCAGAGAGCAAGGCTGGCAGTACTCTTCCCCGCCGCGCCCCTACAGACACTGCCTGCGCGCTTCCTGGAAGCCGTACGACACCGACTAGAAGCGCTCTGCATCTCATCGGAGGCCATCGAGCAGGAGCTCGCCGCGATGGGAGAGGTTCAGATTCTACCCACGGGAGCAGATCGGTGCCGTGCCACCATGGGAACCATGACCCAGTTCCTTCAGGTGATTGACTACAGCCAAGAGCGTCAGGAGCATCCTGAGGAGATCGCGCTCTACCTGGGACGCTACCTAGTGGGAATCACCGGTCAGAGAGACTACTTCCGGCCTAATAACGTTGCGCGTGAACTACTCGACCCAGCCACCGTGCTTGAGGAGTCGCGCTATGCCCTCCAGCTTTGCGTGACGATCCAGGAATCAGATCCCCCGATCTGGCGGCGTTTGCTGGTTCCTGCCTCACTGAGCCTGCACCAGCTCCACCATGTGATCCAGAGTGCGTTTTCTTGGAAGGGCTGCCACTTGCATGAGTTCACGATTGGGGAGGACGATGCTGCGTTGACTTACGGAATTCGCTACCAGTTTGCGCTCGACCTGGATGGAGGGCCGGATCGTAGTGATCAGACGTTGAGTTTGTTTCGTGCGTTGCCCGAGGTGGGAAGCCAGCTACGCTATGTCTACGACCTTGGAGACTACTGGTGTCATGAGGTTGTGCTCGAGGAGTGTGTGGAGTCTGAAGTGAAGTGGCCTCGGTGCCTCGCTGGTGAGCGCTGCGGGCCTCCTGAGGACTGTGGTGGTATTGGGAGCTACCAGGAGATCCTTGCGGCTCTTGCTGGTGGTTCTAGTCCAGTTTCTCAGCGGGAACTATTTGAGTGGCTTGAGTGGGCCGGTCCTAGCTTCGACCCTACCGCTTTTGATCTTGCTGTGACGAACAGAGGGCTTAGCTACGACTGATCTCCTCGCCCCACAATGTACATTTTAAGAAACGGTTTCTTGGTACCTTGAATCTGGAGCCTGTCGCTTAACCTACCAGACAAATTTCTGGGGATATTCCACTCTCCAGTGTGCTCTATTTTTGTGCCCGTTTTTTTCGACGTCAATCTCTAATCTCTGGCTCAATGAACTCCTTGGGGAGGATTACCCCGGGGATGTACTTATGTCCCCACTCCCCCAACGCTTGCAACACCAGGCCGAGATCGGCTCCTTTTCGGGTGATGAAGTATTCCGCTCGTGGGGGATTGTCCTGATAGAACTCTTTCTTAACGAGGCCGGCTGCCTCTAGACGCTTCAAGCGCTCTGCCAGGATATTGGTTGGTATCGCCTCGGGCGAGGACTGGAACTCGCTGTAACGGTGCATGCCCGACAACAGCAAGTCGCGCACGACAAGCAACGTCCATTTGTCACCCAGGATGTCTAGCACGTTAGCTATCGGACACGTTGACCGATAGCCTTCTGGGCAAGAGGGGGATGGTTTGTTTTTCTTCATGAACAAAATTTTAGCCTAGTTACTTGCGAATTGCAAGTGATGGGTGTAAGATGTGACTTGTGAATTGCAAGTGACTCGGCTTCGGCACACGCTACCCCGTTTGCCGCAAGCAAGAGCAAAGCTTTCGATTTGCCTCAAAAACACTACGAAAACCAAAAGCGAATCAATAACATGAATGACTCTTTTCCCGCCCCCGACTCCAAATCCCGCCGTCAATTACTCGTCGCGGGTGCCGCAATGGCGGCAGCAGTTTCCTTGCCTTTGCACGCAAATGCGCAGAGCGGACGCACGACGGACACGAATTCAGCAGTGGCATCAACGCGCTTCGTCGAGGTCGGCGGCCGCAAGCTGGCCTACCGCTCCGTTGGAACCGGTAAACCCATCGTGCTGTGCAATCGCTTCCGCGGTGTGCTGGGCCTGTGGGACCCCGCTTTCATTGACGCCCTCGCGGCGCAAGGATTTCAGGTGGTGACCTTCGACTATTCAGGGCTGGGTCTGTCCACTGGGGAGAGAAGCTATAACCCGGCGGCCATGGTGAAAGACGCCAAAGACCTGGTCGATGCGCTCGGGCTGAAAGATATCGTGATCGCGGGCTGGTCCATCGGCGGCATCGTTGCGCAGATCTATCTGGCGATGTTCGGCCAAGACGTCAGCCATGCCGTTCTGCTGGCGACGACGCCGCCCGGCAAGCTCGTCAAGCAGGCGGAGCAACTGTTCTACGACGCCGCTGCAGTACCTGGCATCGGTCTGGATAACTTCACCACGATCTTCTTCGAACCCGCAGACGAGGGCAGTCGTGCCGCCTCGAAGCGGTCCTTCGAGCGGATCATGGCACAGAAGATTCCCCGCAGCCCGGACGTACAGGCCGACTGGGCGATCAGCCAGATCGGGACCACACCGCGCAATCCCGCCTTTCCGTCGGACGAGATCCTCGGTTTCTTGAAGACCACAAAGACCCCCATCCTGCATCTGGGTGCGGACCACGACATCATTTTCCCGATCGAGAACTGGTATGCCCTCAACGGCCAGTTGCCGAGCGTCAGTCTGATTACCTACCCCAAGACAGGCCACGGCCCGCATCACCAGTATCCGGAAGCCGCAGCAACCCAGATCGCGGCATTCATCAAGGGCACACGCAAGGCCTGAGCGGCCTCATGCATCCGCTACCCACTTATCAACGAACCACAGAGAACCCATCATGAAACTCGAAGACAATACCATTCTCGTGACCGGCGGCGGCTCCGGCATTGGCCGCGGCCTCGCGGAAGCATTCCACCAGCGCGGCAACAAGGTCATCATCGCCGGGCGGCGCAAAGCTCTGCTCGACGAAGTCGTGGCCGCTAACCCTGGCATGGAGGCCATTGAGCTGGATGTCGCCGACTCGGTCAGCATCCAGGCGGCGGCGCAAACCCTGATCGCCCGCTATCCCACCCTCAACGTGCTGGTCAACAATGCGGGCATCATGCCTTTCGACAATGCGGCCGGTCAGATTGACGCAGCGACCTCGCGCCGCTTGGTCGAGACTAATTTGCTAGGGCCTATCCTGCTGACATCGGCGCTCATCGAACATCTGAAGCGGCAGCCCAATGCCACGATCATCTACAACACGTCTATCCTAGCCTACCTTCCGTTGGCTCTCAGCGCGGTTTATTCCGCCACCAAGGCCGCCCTGCATTCCTATGCGCTATCCCAACGCTTCATGTTGCGCGACACCAACGTGATCGTGCAGGAAATCGCACCGCCCTGGGTGGATACCAACCTCATCGGGAAGAGTGGTGATCCCCGCGCCATGCCGGTCGATGCGTTCATCTACGAAACTATGCAAGGGCTCGCAACGGATGTTCCTGAAGTTGTGGTCGAGGCGGTTCGTCCGCTTCGAGCCAACCCCGGCCCCGGCGAGCATGCTCTGATCAATGCATTCAATGCCGATCTGATAGCGAATCCGCCTATTTGAAGCATTATGAAAGGACTGGGCCGTCAAAGATTCCCAATAGTCTGACACAGAAGTGTGGTGTTTTCGTACAAGTCTCAATCGAACGCCGCGCAGCTCGGGGCCAGCAATGCAAAAAAGAGGCCCACCAGGGAACCTTCCGGGGGCCTCTTGCTCGCTCTCTGGAGGTGGTATCATACGTCTCCCCACATAGACAAAAATTCTGGGTTGTCAGTTACGTGCAGCTCTACCTGGAGCTGTGGGCATCGCCCGGACGTGGCAAAGAGCTATGGAGTGGCTTGAGCAACTGTACGGACGATTTCATAAAGCTGGTATCCTTGCCGGGAGTGTAGTTGGATGACAAGTGGGATCTAGTAGAGCCAGAGCAGCCTCGAAATC
>NZ_JACHGW010000014.1 GCF_014202505.1 Armatimonas rosea
TATGGGATCATATTCTTCTGACCGGGGAGTACAAGTGGATGCCTGGTTAGAGCTGCCTTAGCGTATGTTTTGCCCGAAAAACTAAAGTCGCCCCCTGTGGGGCGCTGTTTGCGCGTGGGTGGGATTCATGTTGCTTTTTACTACTGACATTATCCGCTGGTCTCCACGTACTTTACTCCTTCACGGTGTATCTTGCCTTACAGGAGGTATCTTGACCTTCTTGCGCTTCCGTGGTTTCGCTACATGGCTTTTGTGGGGAGCTTCTGTTTCTTCGGTTATTTTTGGAGTGCTTTTCCTCTACAACGAGCCTAACGCCTGGGTGCCTCGGTGGAGACTTGACCTATCTTTTACGAACTTCCTCGCTGCTGCCACATGCGTGACCTTTGCCACACTCCTCCTCTTCTTGGGGCGCTGGCTAGGCCGCCAGCAAGACATCGAGGCGTGAGGAGACTGGCAGAAAACTCTAGTTTCTCGCCACCCCCTGCAAGCCGATTTTTGTAGAGGGAGCTGGCCCCGAATTTTGGGAGGGTTTTTCGCCAGGATAAAACTCGTTACTCCTCTATCGTCCAATAGCGCCGATCCGGTTGGATAGTCCGAACAATTCTGATTTTTGATGGGAGCATATAGTACACCATGATTTCTTCGTCATGGGATTTAACAGCATTAACTTTACACACATAGATAAAGCCTAGCCAACGATTGGGGCTACCTGCATAGTAATCAAGATAATTAATCAGATTTCCACAGATGCTACCCTCCATCCCTTTCATGGTTTCGTCAAACTCTTTCCGTCGTTGTCTCAGCGTGTCGGAGGCGAGCAAATCGAGTTGGTTGCTCGTACTGTAAATAATCAACCACAGGGGCCAGCGGGTTAGGGGAATGGAGAGGAGGAGTGCTAAGCTGGCAAGAAGCGCGTTGCGCTGGCGTGTTAGAGTGAGAAAGTCGCGGCGGAGGCGCGACTGGTGTGTCCAAGCCAGTGCCCCAAAGAGAATGGGCACGAGGGAGATGGCTGCGCCTGTCCAGGTCGTCTGACTCCGAAAACCTAGTGCTGATAGTAGAAAAACACAAAGGACGGGAAAGAGAACAAACCCGATCCCCATTTTTAGCGAGATCCGCATGTCGCAGTATATCAGCCAGGGTTAAGCCGTGTTGCTTTTCTGACTCTCTCCGGCCCCTTCTCCCACCATTCCCTCCCCGTCCGATAAGTTTTCTTATGCTTCACCAGCTCGGCCACGCTCGGGCTTCTCCAAGGGTAGGGACGGCAGAGGGGGGCTGCCTAGAAATTTCCCTTTAAAGACACTAGGTGGAATATCGTTTCAATGATTGATTAGATGACTCCCCTAAGGCTCGGGTGGAGACGCTGTTGCTTAATCCACCGCACACTTTTCTGGGGACAGTCCACACCCTCGCAAAATTCTTTTGTGACAACCCACTGTGCCAGCGTCGCGTCTTCACACAGCAACTTCCAAAGCTCGTTCGTCGCTACCAGCGAAAAACAGCTCGGCTCGAATCCGTGCTATTACAGCTCTTGTGGAGAGTTGGAGCAAGTGCCGCCCTTCAGATCGCCACACTATTGGGACTGATTATCAGCGATGATTCTATACTCTACCAATTCAAAAAAACTCCCTCACGTGACGATTCAGCCTCTTGCCCAGCGGAGATTGGGATAGACGATTTTGCCTTTCGAAAAGGTCAGACCTATGGCACTATCCTTATCGACTTGACGACTCGAAAGCCCATTGATCTGCTACCTGACCGAGAAAAGGCAACCGTCGAGAAATGGCTCCATGAGCATCCAGGTGTCAGGGTTGTCAGTCGGGACCGGTCCCAAATCTTTGCTGACGCAGTTCGAGAAGCAGCTCCAGAAGCGGTCCACGTCGCTGACCGCTTCCATCTCCTCAAAAACTTAATGGAGGCACTGGAGCAACAAATCGGCAAGGAGGCTAATGCAATTCGCTCCATCTTGCTGCCTAGCTCACCGTCGTTGGAAGATGCCGGTTCGGTCGAGCCCTCCCGCCGTGCCCAGAGGCGAAAAGAAGAAACGCGACAACAGCGGTTTGAACGGTGGCAGAAAGCTCATGAGCTACACCAGCAGGGCTACTTCAAGAAGGAAATCGCTCGGATGATAGGAGTCGACAGCAAGACGATCCAAACCTACCTTAATTCGGAGGTCTATCCCGAACGGCAGCGATACCCTCCAGTCAATGGGGCGCTCACTCCCTACAAAGACTACATTCTCAACCGCTGGGAGTCGGGCTGTCAAAATGCGCTTCAGCTCTGGCGTGAAGTCAAGCAGCAAGGTTTTACCGGAGGAGCCACAGCCGTTAGGGACTTCGTTTTCCCTTTGCGTTCCCCGGGCATGACTGTCCAAGTCAAGAGAGCTGAACGAATGATTCCCACACCACGCTCACTTGCTTGGCAGCTCGTGCTCCCTGAGCGGGGTACTAAGAAGCAAAAGGAAGTCGCGACAAAACTCTGTGAAGCTCTGCCTGTATTGCCCCAGTGTCGAGAACTGGTTGTCTCCTTTCAGGACATGATGCGCCGCCGTGCTGCCGATGAACTCAATGACTGGCTGGAAAGAGCGAGTACTAGTGGTTGTCCCAGCTTCGCCAGTTTTTCCCGTGGGATTCGCTCCGATCTTGCAGCAGTAGAATCCGCGTTTTCTCTGGAGTGGAGCAACGGCCCTACCGAGGGCAATGTCAACCGTTTGAAGTTCGTCAAACGCCAAGGCTACGGTCGGGCCAGCTTCGATCTACTCAAGCGGCGGGTGCTACCCCTCCAAATGCCGATCTAAAATGAGGACTTTGATGAAGAGAGAAACTCCATGCTACCTTTCCCCAAATTTGCGGAAGAACCCGATATTCTCCGTTTCGTGAGCGGGGGCGTTTCTGCACAGACGAGGCAAGGAGAGTAAGGGAGCGGGCTGCGCAGCTCGCTCCCCATCAAGACGTTGGCAGGAGTACTGTTTTAACGGTTGTATTCATGGCTAGCTTAAGAGCCAAAAATATGTTTTAATCCTACGTGACTTTGGAGGAATGTTCCAAACTGTCTGATATTAAATGCTACTTCCTGCTCACAGCAGAGCTACAATATTAGTCTTTAGTCAAATAGATATTACCCAATCCAATTTCATTTTCATATAGAACGTTTCCAATTTTTGTATTCTTAAAAAGAATTTCAATACTATTAATTCGAGATATGCCACCAAGTATTTCACATTTTTCAATACAAACATTATTTAGATTGTGAAAATATTGCAAAAAATCAAGATCATTAAAAATAAATTCGCCCATACGGAGAGTTGTTAATTTTTCAAATATCACACTTGAAAAATTAATAAGTTTTTTTCTCTTTCCTCCAATAATATACAAGCTGCTAATGTTTGTATCTTTTATAAATTCAAAAAAATTTCCTTCTTTAACGGGATATACTTCTAATTCTTCCAAAAAATCAAATTCACTGAGTCTGTTCATCAAAGAATTAGATTTATCTATACCAATTCGAAGTGCTTTAATATTAGGGAAATGCCTCATAGACAGATTACTATCTTGGAAATAAGGTAGTATTATTTTTTCAATTGATGGTAAATATGTTGATTCCGTAAGAATATTATCTTCTCCATAAGCCTGAATAAACTTCAGAGAGGCCGGAGCCGTGAAATTATTTAGGCATTTCAATGTTGGTATATAAATCGTTGATAATTTCTTCATTTCGCATACATCTTTAGGTATTTCACAATATCCCGAAGATGTTAAATGGATTTCTACATTTTCTATGCTTTCTTTATTGATATAATCCGGAAATCTATCCCCTAATTCAATTAATTCCTCTCCATATTTTAATGGTACATAAAAAGCCTCTTTGTTATCACAATATTTTATTGTATGTAAATTCCTCATTGTATTAATATGCACCTAGAGGGCCAATATGGGGCATTAAATGTCTATATTTATTCAATTTAGAGGGCGAAAGCGAAACTATATCATTTTTCCATGGATGATTTTTAGGTATAACTTTGAACTGATCCATGATAGTCTGCTCCGCCACCAGAATTGAATGATGTGGGTCTGATGCCGCCTGTCCCGCAAAAGTTACTGGATACACATTTACTGATACATCTTGATCACTTCCCTTATCCATAAGGTCTCTGGCATTTGTATGCTTTTTGGCAGTTAGACGTGTCTTAACATTCACAGCTTTACCAATATATTCTTCTCCTGTACTTGCATTTTTAATATGATATATTCCAGCAGTTGTCGGTAATCCATCGCGTCGAGTTGCGCTCATTCCAGCTCCGGTCCAACCAGCCCCATATGCTGCTTTGCGCCCAGGATTATGAACAACATTCCAGTAATCGTCTTGCCCTCTGCTTTGTTCCTTAAGCCCTTTCTCACTTTTTCTATTGACTACATAGTTATGTAGATTTTGTACTTCTATATTATAGACACGGAAGCCGCTAGCGTCTATGTCGTATCCAAAGAGAACTGTTCGATTGAGCGGGTCTTGTGCTGAGATGACCTTGTTATCACGGACACGCGTGGTAGTGGCACTAGGCCCTGCTCTAGTTATGATTTGTGTCCCAATTCCGAGTGCTTCTGCTGTCACCCATCCTTTATTAGTGAGGAAAGGATGGTCTGGCGTGACGAGGTAAACGGAGTCACCGATGTGGACTTCTCGCAGCTCGCTCACGATGGAGACAAAGGTCTCGGTAACTTTCTGCGCTTCGAGCTTGCCGGTGCTGGGGTTGAAGGAGTAGACCTGCTCACCGACCTGGATCTGCTCGATGGGCTTGCCCTGCCCGTTGCCCATGAGGACTTTGGTTCCGGCCACGAAGCAGTCATTCTTCTCGCAGAGTCCCTCGCGCTCGTAGGGATCGCCCACGCCTCGGCTCACGTGAACCGCTTTCATATCACCGCTACCATACGTGTACTTCTTCACCTGGCGGCCCATGTCAATAGGAGAGTTCAAGAGGTACTCAGCGGTGCCGTCGCCCATCGCTGTGTCCCAGCTCTTAATCGCCATGTCCATCGCACCGTCAACACCGTTGGCAGCAAACTCAAGCACAGACTCGACTGCAAAAGAGGCAGTGCGACTGGCAATCGCAAGGCTGGCGAACATCTTGGCCTCGGCATCGGCATACGGATCAAAGAGCGTGTCAAGGGCATCGCGCTCTTCAATGTAGGTCATCGTGGCAACATTGATCAGACGAAGCGCACCAGAAAGAAGAGGCGTGACTCCCTGGATGGTATCGGCAAGAGTGCCCAGAGTGGCCGACATCAGGTGTTCGGCATTGGCAAGGGCTTGCTCCTGCGTCTTGGGATGATCGTAGGCACCGCTGGAGACATCGCCCATGAAGGAAGGTAATCCTCCCAGCATTCCTCTCACGCTATTGACCATGCCAAGAACGGTCATGCCTTCGGTGAGGGTGTAGTCCAGGCCGGAGAAGTCGCTGTTGTTGACCGGATCGGCACCAGCGTAGTTGTAGCCATTGAGTGTCAGCGGGTTGTTGGGGTAGCCCATCACCGGGTCACGGGCCAGGAAACGTCCGGCTTGCGCGTCGTAGTAGCGGGCACGCAGGAAGTAGAGGCCGGTGCTCTCGTCAAACTCCTGACCGCCGTAGAGCAGGCTGGTGGGAGTGTTGCCGGTAAGCCGGGTGGGGCTACCAAAGGCATCGTAGACGAAGCTGTCGGTAATGCTCCCCGAGTTATCTGTCAATGCTCCTGTAGAGCCGCTACCATTCGTGACAAACCAGCTTGTCGCCCCGTTTCGGGTCATCGTTCCCGGGCCGTAGCGTGCCTTCAGGAAGTTGCCACCAAGCCCGGTGTACTCTTCTACCACCTGAGACATTCCCGTGATGTCGGCCAGATAGGAAGTGGTTCCACTCTGCGTGGTCTGGGTGTAGCGAGTCCCCAGCGCATCATAGCCAAAGGTGGTCTGCCCGGCCTGCACGAGTGCTCCCAGGGAATCGTAGGCCAGCGGGATCAGCCCGGCGCGGATGCAGGAACCATTCAGATCGTAGTCATAGGTGGTCTGGAAGCCGCTGGGGGCCGTGATCTGAAGTAACTCATCGTTATCATTGTAATTGTAAACGAACGTCCCTTGCGGCGTGATCTTGCGGCGGCGATTGTGGGCGTTGTCATAGACATACTCAATCATCCCACGGGCCGAGTGGTTCTCACTGGTAAGCCGCCCGGAGTCGTCGTAGCCATAGACCGTCGTGCCAGTGGATTCCTGGACGCGGGTGCGACGACTATCGGCATCGTACTCATAAAGAATGGGAGCTAGGCCAAAGACGCTGTGCGCAACCTGGGTAACATTGCCCCGGTCGTTGTAGCCATAGACCGTCGCCATCCCGTTGGAGCGGCTCATCGAGGTAAGCCGCCCTCCACTATCGTAGTTATAGCCAAGCGCACCGCTGGTATCCACTGTGCCCGTGAGCAGATCGGAGTTATCGTAGGAGTAGGTAGTCTGCCCATTGGGGGTGACACTGCGGGTCAGACGATCCACCAGGTCATACTCATAGAAGAGCGAGCCGGTAGGGCCCGTGGTGCGTCGTACCCGACCGAAAGCATCGTAGCCGAAGCTGTTGGTGATGTTTCCTCGTTGCACCGTGAGCGGCTTGCCCTCAATATCGTAGTCCGTCACGATAGAAGGCTCGTTCAAGAACGGATCAGGAGTGATGCGCGTCAGGAAAGACTGCGACGTATCTCCATAGGTAAAGGTGGTGGTGCGTCCTCGGAAGTCGGTATGTGCGAGCGGCTTCCCATCCGGGCGATTGACAATCGTCTCTCCCTGGCCCATCGGCAAGCGCCGCCCCGACAGATAGCCGGAAGCATCGTATTGGAACATTGTCGTCCGGTTGAGCGCATCTGTGTAGGAGAGCACATTTCCCAGCTCATCCGAGTGGAAAGTCGTCTTGAGGTTTCCAGGATCGGTTGTTGAGGTGAGCTGTCGCTCGCCGGAGTAGGTATAGGTAAAGCGGCGACCGGAGGGCAACACGACAGCGGTGACATTGTCATTGGCATCGTATTCGTAACGAGTCCGCGAGCTATCATTGGCGATTACCGCTGAGGTTCTCCCTTTGGCATCGTACTCATAGGACACTTTGCGCCCTGCGCCGTCCGTAATGGATTCTACATCTCCCCAGTAGCTGTAGCGAGTCGTCTGCGTTCGTCCTTGTGGATCGCGCACCACCACAATCTGCGGTTTACCATTAGTGTAGTAGGTATAGGAAATAGTCGTTTCTCGGTTCAGAGCATCCCGAGAAAGAACCAGATCGCCATTATCGTTGTACTCATAATGCTCGCGCTTCACTCCATCAGTGGTAAAGAGCGCGACATCCGTCAGCCTCCCCAGAGCATCCCAGGTATAGTTCGTTCGTCTCCCCAAACGGTCTGTCGCGGTCTCGCGCCGTCCTAGCGGATCATGAGTTGCCCCAATCTCCATTCCATTAGGGAGCTTTATCGTTTTGGGAAGCCCATTCTTATCCCAGACGTACTCGACGAATCTTCCGATAACATCTTTGACTTTTTGCACTCGTCCATCGGGATCGTAGAGAACAGAGCTTGTACTGCCGTCTGGGAACGTGACATCTTCGACGCGGTTATTGGCATCTCGACTATACTCAGACCGGCTCTGGATCGGCACCAGAACGGGTTGCCCTAAAAACCAGGGAAGCTGGGGAGAAAGCGATGGGCCACGAGGAGCATTTCCCCCATTCCCGGACACCCAGATGGAGCGTGTCAGCTCTTTAGCAGTAATAGCCCCATTCAGGTTGCGCTCCAGTATCTGAACAAAACCGGACGGACTGATGGTCTGATGAACTCGGCCAAAGCTATCGTAGTTAATGCGAGAGACATACCCAAGCGGGTCGATCATCTGTGAGAGTGTGCCATTGGCATTTCGAGTAAATGTCCAGGTGTTATTCAGCGCATCTGTACCCGTTGCCACATTGCCTTTGGCATCATAGGTCTGCGCCATCACGCGCACCCCATCGCCTCTAGTTTCCGTTAAAAGCCGCCCATTGGCATCATAGGTTCTGGTACTGATCGTCTGTCCTGCACCATCACTAACTCGCAGAAGTTCCCCAAGTGGCCCATACTCATTGCGAATCGCAAACCCCATGGCATCCACAATCTCCGTGGGCATATCGGGATGCGCAGGGTCAGTATAGTCAATGGAGACCGTAATGGGTCGCGTACCAAGGTAGCGTATCCGACTGGTTACGTTACCACGATTGTTCCGACTGACAACAGTTTTATGCCCGAGTACATTCGTTATCGTTTCTATGTTGTCAGCTACATTTGGATCATCAATCCCATACTCAAATCGGAGGGCTTCACCATTTCCATCAGACAGAGTAGACCAGCGATTATTTTGGTTATATTGATTTGAGATGCGCTCACTGCCCGTGGGATTGTTGACGGTCAGAAGATTATGGAAAACGTCGTAAGTGAACGAAGTCCTATTTCCCATACGGTCTTTGAACGCTGTTAAATCTCCCCTACCATCAATCTGATAGCGCATCACCTTTCCCATGGGATCGGTAATGGCTGTAATCCGGCCAGTGCCATCTCGCAGGAGAGAGACATTGACTCCGTTGCTACTGGTAATTCCATTGGGGCCAAAGCTCACCTGGTTACCGTTGGGTTCGGTGACTTTAACGAGGCCCTTCTTCTCGTCAATGATCCAGACCGTGCCATCCAGCGTCGTCAGCTCGAACTCGGTGGGCTCGTACTCACCACTCGTGCCATTGCCATCCCCGTAGCCGATCAGCTCCATCGCCGTCCAGTCCGGGTTGTTGTAGACACCGCCGCCTAGCGGAGCCACGAGCACATTGGTCGCCGTCGTACTCTGGCCAATCTCCGCCGTCGGACGAAGCGTGCCGCGCGTTCGGCCAACCGGAACCCAGTCAAGTCGAGCCGCGTTAATGGGACTCAAACCCTGGAACTGGGGCGAGTAGACTGCCGCGAACCGATACACCTCGCCGCTCGGGAACGTGATGGTGATGTAGTGCTTCTTGCTCTGACGGAAGAAGAAGTTAAACGCAGGCTGGCCCAGCACACTAATCGCATCGGCGCGTTCCTCCCAGAAGTCATGGATGGGGACGGATTTTTGCAGGCGGATATTGCTCATCTGGAGCGTCCAGCCGACGCCAAAATCGCCCGTACGCTTATCCAGCGTATCGTAGCTGCGCGTTACCGTGATCGGGATTCCCGCGATTGGCACGACCAGATCGGTGAAGGAGAGCTTGAAGTTACCAATCTTCATGTTCCCCTCAACGATAAAGCTCGTCAGGTCGCTGGCCGACGTGCCCCCCGCCGTCCGTGCCTCTAAGAAGAGCTGGTAAGTGCCATTGAGCACTAGCGTGGGATCGAAGAGAGTCGAGATCGTCTGTGCGCCCGCCGCTGCCATCCCGGAGGCCAGCGGCTTCCAGCTCGTCTCGCCCGCCAGCCGGTACCAGAGCCGCCAGCCTGCCCCGTTGGTGCTTGTGATGGTTCCCGTGACCTGGCTGGGCTGGGTGATAAGCCCACCGTCTACGGGAGCGGTAATGACGGCGGTCAGGTTGTCCGCACCAGGGCCGCCACCGCCGCCTGAGATAACGTAGCTCTCGCTGGCCTGAGGACTCATGGCCCAGTCGGCAAAGCGTGCCACGGCCTTGACAGTCGTGTCGCTCAGAATCACAAACGGGCCGGTGTAGCGAAGGCCATTGACGGCGGGATCGCTGCCATCGAGCGTGTAGTAGATCGCCGGGTTCCAGGGGTCAAAGCCAGCATTGGGAACCGTGATGGTGATGGTCTGCGGGCCAGTGTAGTTACCGCCACGAGGCCGAATCTGTGGGCGCGGTGTCTGGAAGAAGGAGTCGTTGAGGTAGATCGTCACCTTCTCCGAGAGGCTTGCCTGTCCAAAGCTGTCCACGGCGCGGGCTTGCAGCTCGTAGACACCAGGGGTGAAGTTCTGGGTATGGATGACGGGGTTCTGCCCGTACAGCGAGGCGATCTTGTTTCCGTTTGCGAAGAGCTCGATCTTCTGGAGGGTTGCACCCGCTCCGACGGTTGCCGCAGCACGAATATCGATATTGAGCGAGCGGTTGGGAACGCGGAAGGTCATCCCATCTTCGGGGGAGGTGATCACCACAGTAGGCGCGGTTATCTGGCCCACCAGAGTAAGCTGCGCTGTCTTCGAGGTGCCGTTGAGCTCACCGGTTAGGGTCAGGGTCGTTGCGGCTGCGACCTGCGTGGTCTGCACGGCTGTGCTGGCAACTGTCGCTCCCTCAGGGACATAGAGCTGTGCGGGGAGGATTGCCTCAGGGCCACTCGATGCCAAGTTGACCAGGACGCCACCATCGGGTGCGGGGCCGGAGAGAGTGGCAGTGAGGCTCGTGTCTTGCCCGCCAATGACCATTCCGGGCGCGACAATAACAGAGAGCAAGCCAAGACCAGGCGGGAGAGGCGCTCCCCCATCGATCCTAAGCCGCGCCACACGGTAGCCGTTGTAGCTAGCCTGGATGCGTGCTGTCGCGGCACCAGGCTGGGTCGAGATAACGAAGGTCGCCGAGGTCGCTCCTGCCGGAATGTCCACTCTATCAGGATGGCTGATGCCTCCGCCACGGCTGGAGAGCGCGACGGTCGCACCGCCCGCAGGAGCTGGAGCGTCCAGCTCCACCAGTGCAGTCACGGTTGCGCCACCCACCACCGAGGACGAAGACAGAGCAAGCGGCTTCAGGGTTGGAGCTAGGGCGCTGCTTGCCAAGACGCGGAAGCTACCCGCGCCGCCACGTGGCGCGGCGGCACCGACGAAGCGAACCTCATAGGTGGCTGTATTGGCAGCTCCTGGGACGGTAACGGCAACACCCGCATAGATCGTGTGGTCGTCTTCAACATCCCAGCCATTGGGGGCCAGTGCGGAGGCGATAAGGGTCTGTCCCTGCCAGATCTCCCATGGGCCACGCACGGGGCGGCTTGGGCGGGGAAGTGTTAGCCCTACGACGCGGCCTGGCATGGTGATAGGAAGACCACGCGGAGAGAGTTTCAGGGTGAGCTGGTTGCGACCACCGGGCCAGCTTGCATTGGGCGTGTCCCCAAAGAGCCAGGTGCCACAGATACCACTCGCCTTATCGGTCAGCCCCAGCGTGTAGAGGCCACCCAGCGCCAAGCGGAGCTCGGGGTAGAAGACCTCGGGGAGCGCCCAAGACTGGCTGTAGTTGTAAGGGCTAGCGAGCTTCTCAACAGAAGGAATCGGGGTGGCGTAGCTGGTAATCGTGCCTCCCAGCAGCGAGCGCACGCCAAGCTGGGCATCTAGAGTCCCTTCAAAGCCATGGGTAATCGCGCCTGCCCGGAGAACCTGCGCTGCCTGAACTCCCCCAACCACACCAGAGAGATCGAAGGCAGCGGCATTCGCTAGGTCGCCGGAGTAGTTTGTCCCACTGAGCGAGAGGGGGGCATAGCTCGCGTTCTTATCGTCGCGGGTGATGATCTGCTCGGGGAGTCGTGTCCCAAAGTACGCACCGAGGGGCGGATAGAGACGCATCGCCCGGTCGTTGTAGGCGAGGAAGAGATTGCCTTCGCCATCGTAGGAGGGAAGCTGCGATCCCAGTGCGCCATTGCCCTGAACAATCGTCGTCTTCTCACCAGTCGCCGTGTTCACCTGGATAAGGTCATGATCCATCGTGTAGACCATGTTCGTGAGTGAACCTGTGCCAACCGCTATTCCGTGACCACCCTGTGCGATGAAACTCAAGAGTGCGCTGGTGCCATACTCCAGGATCTCAATCCCGCTAAATTGCTTACGGAAGAGCAGGCTGCCATCTTCTGAGAAGGCTGCGCCTGCACCGCTGCCCTGACCTGGAGCAACAATATGCCACTCGCCTGTCAGAACATCCACCTCGACCGCAGGGTAGAGAACTCCCGAGGCAAACTGACCAGAGACCAGGATCCCTCCCGTATTGGGGTTTACATCCTGAGCCCCACCACGAATCGTGCCACCTGCCACAAGTCGGCTCAGGCGGTTCCCATCCGTACCAATCCGCCAGAAACCACTGTCAAAGTCGCTCTGGTAGAGCCCATCACCGGAGCGTACTCCTAGAATACCGGAGGTTGTGTAGGGAAGCTTATCCGTATAAGCAAGGTAGTTACGGTTGGGTAGCTTGATACTCTCTTGACCGATATTGCCTACCAGGCCAATGATCGAGCTATCGGGCGATGAGGTGAAGCTAAGGAAGCCGTAGCCAAGCTGTGCAGGGGGGAACCCAGAGAGGAAAGGTACGAGCCGATAGCCTGCTGCAAGAGCCGCAGGGGTAAGCGAGGGGCCATCGCTCCCCATACCACCGCCACCCACCAGGCCACTCTCAGGGCCAGGGTTCAGGGTGAGCGTTGCCGAGGCGACACTGGCATGGTAGCCCGCGCTCACTGTCACCCAGGACATGAGGTTCACGGGGGCAGTGTTTATCGTAAACGTCCCCGTGGTCTGGCCGCCCTCGATAAAAATCGCGGCAGGGACCGGGACAAGTGTCGGATCGTTGGAGGCAAGGAGAATCGCCTGACCACCCGCAACGGCGGGGCCGGTCAGCGTGACCGTTCCCGTAACCTCACGACCACCGATAAGTGGGTTGGTGGCAAAGCTGATGCTCTGCACGAGTGAGGCGCTCTCGACACAAGGCGCAGGAAGGATCGTCAGGGTTGCGGTTGCGCTGCCGCCGTTGCCTGTAGCTGTCAGAGTGGCGACTCGCTGGGCCAGGACAACCGTGGTTGGAATGTCAAAGCTGGTCGAGGTCTCACCCGCAGGAATTGTCACCGTCGCGGGAACCGTTGCGGCAGAGTCGCTGCTGGCAAGCTGGATGACCATTCCACCTGTGGGTGCGACATTGCCTACCAAGGTGACTGTTCCCCGCGCCGTCAGTCCACCCAAGAGCTGATTCGGAGAGACCGTCAGGGTGAGCTTGGGGGTCGGGGGGATGTAGCGAATCGTCAGAATCGCGCTGGCCGAGTCCCCGTTCAGCGTTCCCGTAATGGTCGCCATCGTCTCCGCAGTGACCACGCTTGTCGCAACGGTAAAGTCGGCGCTGGTCGCTCCGGCAGGGATCGTCACACTCGCCGGAGTTGTAGCAGCGGCATTGCTACTGGTAAGCCCGATACTCAGACCGCCAACGGGCGCAGGGTCGGATATCGTCACCGTGCCTGTGCTGCTCTGGCCGCCATCGACACTCGTCGGGTTCAATGTCAGTGTCAGCAGCTTAGGAGCCGTGATGGTTAAGGGGGCGGTCTTGGTTACGCCTCCCAGGCTCGCTGAGATCGTCGCGGTTACGTTGGCGGGAACGGCGACCGTCGAGATGGTAAAGGTAGCCGTCGTGGCTCCCGCAGCAACCGTTACACTCGAAGGCGTCGTTGCCGCAGCATTGTCGCTTGCTAGCGTTATCGTCGTACCACCAGCGGGAGCAGCCTTAGAGATCGTCACCGTGCCCGTGCTGGACTGGCCACCCTTGACCGTCGCGGGAGCTACCGTTAATGAGAGCAAGGTCGGCGGCACATAGATAATCTCCAGGCTCGCCGACTTGTTCACCCCATTGAGGCTCGCCGTAATCGTCGCCGTTGTCGTGGCAGGCACATCGCTTGTGGAGACAGCGAAGGTCGCGGAGGTTGCCCCCGCTGGGATGCTGACACTGGCAGGCACCGTCGCGAACGTCGAGCTGCTGGCCAGGGCAACGGTGAGTCCCCCACTGGGCGCAGGATCCGAGATTGTGACCGTGCCTGTGCTGGGCTCCCCTGCATTCACGGATGTCGGACTCAGCGTGAGCGAGAGTAGGGTGGGAGCCGTGACTGTTAGTGTCGCGGACTTGGAAACGCCACCTGCCGAGCCCGTGACCGTCGCTGTGGTGTTTGTGGCAACGGCGACTGTGGCTACGGTAAAGGTTGCGCTCGTGGCACCCGCAGGAACGACCACACTACCAGGGACACTCGCCGGGCTTGCTGTTGTCAGCGCGACCGTGAGTCCACCCGTGGGAGCCGGACTGGAGAGAGTTACCGTGCCCGTGCTAGATGCGCCCCCCTTGACCGTCGTGGGAGAGAGAGTGAGCGAAAGAAGCGTCGGGGAGGTGATGATGAGCTGCGCAGTCGCAACACCGCCATTGGCGGAGGCGCTTATGGTGGCTGTTGTCTGAGCGGAAACTGAGCTCGTGCTAACCGTGAAGGTCGCGCTGGCAGCACCGGCGGGAACAACCACACTGGCGGGAACCGTGGCCGAGGTCGAGTTGCTGGAGAGAGAGACCGTCACGCCTCCCGCAGGAGCCAAACCTGCAATCGTCACAGTGCCTGTCGATGACGAGCCCCCCGCGACCTGAATGGGACTCAGGCTGAGGTTCGTCACCGCTGGGGGAGCATTTATCGTCAGCCCCGCAGTCTTGGTAACGCCTGCATAGGTGCCTGAGATCGTCACCGTGGTCGTGGAAGTGACACTACTGGTGGTAATCGTGAAGTTGGCACTCGTCGCCCCAGCGGGAATGGTCACGCTTGCAGGAGTTGAGGCCGCTCCGTTGTTGCTGGCGAGAGTCACGGTCGCGCCCCCCGCAGGAGCCGCTGCGGTCAGGGCAACCGTTCCTGTCGTACTCGTGCCGCCTGTTACCGTCGCCGGAGTGATCGTGAGCGAGGCTAGCGTGGGATTGCCACCACTGCTTCCATCAGGCAGGCTTCCTGTAAAAGTCGCCTCATCCAACTTGCCATTACCGCTCAGGCTCGCACAAACCAGGGTCCCTTTTTGCTCGTACCCATTCATCGCAACAGCGGCCAAGGGAGCGAGTACGCTCCCCTTCACCCGTGCTCCCGAAAAGGATAGGTTTGTTGCTTGACGGTAGTTCACCAGGACGCGGTTCTCGGAGATTCCCCCACTGAGATTGAACTTGATATTGCTGGTGCCACTAGCACCGCTCACATTGACCAGAACCGTCGCCCCATTTTGGGCATAGATCGTGAGCTGATTGTACTGATCCAGTTCCGCTGTGGTGACGGAGAAAACATTGAGTCCAGGAAGGTTTCCCGTGAGGGTGAGCTTACTGCCCTGTGTGCTCTTTGTCCCCGTACTGGCAAGCCCAAACCAAGAAACGGACCGCGCCGTCAGATCCGTCTGAACCGCACCAAAATCAAAGGGGAGGGAAGTCGTTCCCTGTGAGACACTACCTGAGATGGAAGTATTGCTTCGGCTGAGCGTTGTCCCATAGACAACACTTCCCTCAATTTGACAGTTGGTCAGGCTGATGGAGCCGTTGCTCCGAAGGTCACCATGGATATGGTAGTTGCTGCTGGCGGAGACATTACCTGCGACAAGCTGGCTACCGTGTAGCTCACCATTGTTTGTCTGGAAGAATCCACCAACCACCAAACTGACAGAGCTTCCTTCAGGTTCCGAGGTTGCAAAGTCTAGCTGGGCGGTCGCTGTTAGGTTCCCGCCAACCGCCACTCGTCCATTGATATCCTGATGTCCGTTGACTTGATTATTGCCAAAAACGAAGAGGTTGAAGTCGTTGGCAGTCCCTAAGTTGCTGAGGCTCGCCGTCTGGGCAAAGGTGGGGAGGGTGAGTAGCAAAAACGAGAGAAGTGCTGCGATGAATGTAATGGGACGGCAACACACAGCAACATCACGCAACCGGGCAGCGTGGCATCGTTGATCTGTCTCTCTCCTCCGGTTACTCTGTGGGTATCCGGCTCGCTTTTCCACGGGCAACATCTACTGGCGAACCTCTGTTGGGGGAGATTGTACAGGATACTCTTTGAGTCTTGCCACCTACTGGCGATAAATTTTCACCCGCAAAAATACGAGATTTAAGACTAAGACAAGATGCACTGCCTCAGATACCCCCGAACGAAGGCTTTGAATATCGTGGATAGTTTAGATCTACCCGCTTCGGCGGGGACGGTCAAACACGGGCGGGTCGATCCAAGAAGCTAGCTCGGCTAAGCGAGCCTCCACCACGGCGCAGACTGATTCTTCCAGCTCCCATTCTGCCAGAAAGGCTCGAAGCTCTGCGTACTCATGCTCCCAGCGGAGACGGCACTGGCGGTAGTAGATTAGCCCTTCACGGTTCAGCACCAGCTTGTCTATCGTGTACTCCCCAACGCTCGTCAGGGAGCTGAGCCGACCATCCTCCGCAACATCCCAGTGCAGGTCGTGGTCGTCTTCAGGCTGGCACGGATCGAGAAACCGTCTCTCTTTAGCAAGCTCCTCAGGGGAGGGCCAGGTGTCGCCCTTTATGGAGTTGCACTCAACGCAGCACCAGTAGAGGTTCTCGTAGACACTTATTAGATCGGGGCGTCCGAAGGGACCATGCTGGGGCCGGTGATGATCGATCACGCAGCCCGCCTCGCCTCCGACAAAGAACTCATTGCGCAGGCAGTAGGCACAGCGAAACAGAAAGTCCTCCCGTAGAAACGGACGGTAGCGCGTGTAGTCGGAGTAGGTACGCCGCATGACGCGGCGGCTGAAGACCACCTAGGACTCCGCCTGGCTTGCTCGTCGCTTCTTAGGGCTGGACTCGACAAGGGCTCGGATGTCGGCAAACTCTTGGTCGATGGCAGCGACGATGGCTTCGCTACGCTCCCAGGAGGGTAAGGCGCGGTCGAAAGCCCCCATGCGCTCTCGCACTTGAGCCAGCTCCCGCTCTTCTTCGTGCGTCAAGCCCTGGGCGAGTTTCTTGTCGATGAGGCGCTTGTAGGGAGCCATGAGCTCGGGGGGATAGTGGCTTGGTGTCTGGCTCTGCTCCTGCCGGGCATCTACCAATAGGCGACGCAGCAGTTCGGAGAGCCCGCCTTCTTGTTGCTTGCCCCAGTTGGCGAGCGGCTCATCGAGGTAGACCGTCACCCGAACGCGCTCGCGTGCTTGTCTGCCGGTAGCCTTTGCTCTCGTGGTGGTCGTTGCCATGAGGCAGTGTATCATAGTAACGTCTTTTGTGACGTAAAGATTACTCGGGGTTATGCAAATTTTCCTCTTGACACAGACTGTCACTCCTGTTAGACTCACAAGAACAAAACTATCACCAAGACTTAGAGCCTGTGGTGATTAAGGGTTCTCGTGAAACTACTGACTGTTGCTGAAGCGGCAAAGTACGCCAATGTCTCAGAGCCTACCATCCGGCGACGGATAGAGGCGGGTGAGCTGGATGGCGTGAAGGATGGCACTCTTCTCAAGGTGCGTTTGACCGATCTGGAGCGGGTCTTCCCCAGTCCCAATCGTGTCCCTGTCCCGACCCGGCCTTGCCGGGTCCTCGCCATTTCCAACCAGAAGGGTGGCGTCGGTAAAACCAGCACGGCGGTGAACCTTGCGGCGGCACTTGCCCAGCAGAGCCGGGTACTTGCCATTGACTGCGATCCCCAAGGGAATATGACCCAGGCATTTGGCGTCAATGCTGATGCACTGGATATGACCACCTACAATATCCTTGACGAGCCAGCACGGGCTTCCTGGGCCATCCTCAAGCCCATCGATACGCTCCCTAATCTCTCCCTCATTGGGGCGAACCTGGAGCTGGCCGCAGCAGACGTGAAGCTTGCCTCCGCCGTCATGCGAGAGACACGCCTACGACAGGCCATCGAGCCACTAGGAGCGGGCTTCGACTTCATTGTCTTAGACTGTCCCCCCTCACTCGGCTTGCCAACCATCAATGCACTCATGGCTGCAACTGAGGTAATCATTCCCGTCTCTCCTGGGAAGTTCTCCCTGGCCGGGGTGCGTAATCTCTTCGACTCTATCGGCGAGGTTCGTAAGTTCAATACGGCCCTCGCCGCTCCTAAGGCGCTCCGTAATGCCTGGGACACCACAAACGCCGCTTCTGCGGTCTCTGAGAGCCTGGAGAAGGCATTTGGCAAGGATCTGCTCACCACCATCATTCCGCGCTCCGTGAAGGTCACAGAAGCCCAGATGCAAGACTCCCCCATCCTGCTCTACTTAGAGACACTTCCTCCCAGTGCACGACAGTCGGACAGAGCGGGCGCAGCCTATCTTGCCCTAGCCGAGGAGGTACGTCATGGCTAAAAAGCCCTTGCTAACAAATGATCCCCTCAGTGGTGGCGGCACGGGGAGCCTCATGGACGGAATTCTGGAGCGCAACCGCGAGCGCACCGGGAGGGCTAGACCAACAGCAGCCGAGGCGCAACCCACAATAGTAGAGCCCATTCAGGAGCCTGAAGCCCTCCTCGTAGAGGGAAAAGGACAAGATTCTGGATTGTATACAACCCCACAACCTGACAACCAGACAACCCCACAAGTAAGTTTGTCAGGAAGTATGGATGTATACAATGCGCCTGAAGGCCAAAAACCAGTGACAAGGAAGCGATCTTCTGGTAAGACCAAGAGAGTCGCTACGGAGGTTCACGACTTCACGGCAACACTCACTGTTAGGGAGCGGGCACAAGAGCTGGGAGAGAGCGTAAAGATTCCACCCAAAACCTTGAGTGTCCGCATCACAGAAGAGATTGACGACCACCTCAATGAGCTGACCTACCTTTACCGGAAAAGCGGCACAAGCAAACAGAGCCTTGTGATCGCCCTACTGGAGCGTGGGTTAGCGGAGCTAAACAGAGAAGAGCGCAGATAGTATCTAGTGAAAAAACAAAGACGGCCCCGTTGGCGCGGGACCGTCAAGCTCTCTCCCTGCATCAACAGGAAAAGAAAGGATTCAATTACGAATGACAGTCTACCAAAAAACAAAAGGTCAGGCAACCAGAACCAATTGTATACAACCGGACAACCGGACAGTCCCACAAACTTACAACCCCACAAACTTACAATTCCCTCTCGTTAAAGACTCGGCGGTGAGTCCCCAGGCACTGGCTCTCTTTCGGTTGCTAGAGCGCCTCTCGAAGCGGACGGGCTATGCCTGTGTGAAGTTGCTAGAGACCCTGGCGGCGATGCTGGAGAAGTCTGTCCGTGCCGTGCGCTATGCCCTAGCTGAGCTTATCGCAGCAGGCTGGATCCAGCGCCAGCAAACACGCAGGGGGGGAGTCTCCAAGCTCTTTTTCTGGCCCCTCGTGCGCGTCGCCAAACGCTCTCGTGGGCTTTTTTCAGAGCCCCCCGTTGCAGGATGCTCTGCCGTTTCCTCCCCGGTTGCGTTGCAGGTTACTCCCTCGACACCTATTAAGAAATCTCCCGTAGGGACAGAGAACGACAACACAACAAGAAAGACCAAGACTGCTTTAGAAGCCTGCCCTGTTGCTGTCTCTTTGCTCAAGACTTGTGTCTCAGAGGGTGAGGCGCTAGAGCTAGCACGAGAGGTCAAAAAGCAAGACCTGACCGAAGAGCAAGTCCAGCGTATTCTCACAGCCTATAGGAGCCAGCTCGCCAATATCCGCAACCGAGGAGCATGGCTTCGTGAGGCAATACGTCGAGGATTCACGCCACCCGCTCCCACCTCCACTCATCCCAGTGACAACGGGGGACGCCCCATTCGCGATGTAAGGCAAGATCCTAGCTACTGGGAGTGGCGACGGCTGCAAGCTGCGGAGCAGAAAACAAGTGAACAGGTAAAGTTCTCGCAGCCCTCTCAGGCTTCTGGTGTGTCCAAAGCGGGTATTGAGCAGCTACGGGCGACCTTGCGGGCTCTACAGCAAAAAGGCTCATAGGGCTTTAGTGTGGCGGGCTCCATTTCTCCCCATGTCTTTCCTGTTACTGCCTGTCCGTAGGGGCATGAGATGCCTAGTGAGGAGGCGACCGTTTCCGGAAATTTCCGAGAATTTCCGGTCTTTTTCGAGTTTTAGTGCGTACGAGCCTTTTAGGCTGGTGAAAGCATCCCCCAACTGATGGGGGAACTTTGAAATTTACGCTCGTAAGGTGTCCTCAGTGACTTGTTTGGAGGGGCTTGAGATGATTGCTGCAGATGATGCCACTTCTCGAAATGCCCCAAAATGCCCCATGTTTTTTACGTTTTAGGCCGACCAATCGGCTCTTCGTCTGTAATGAAGGAGGCAGGGATAAGATGGTGGAGGGCTCTTCGAGAGAGCCAAATGGCGTAAGATTTTGCCTGGTTTTCCCAAATGGCTTCGTGCACAGCCGGTGTATCGTCACCACGTGGTGACGATGGGTGGGGAGCCTGCGAGTCCAAACTGCTCTGTCTTTTTCGATTTTTGGCGCGTACGAGCTACTCCTAAGTGACTCATTTTGGGGGGCAGCGCAGATCAGTGAGGGCGCTAGCCTTTCCTAAGATGTCCGAAAATGTCCGAAAATGTCCGATGTTTTTTGAGTTTTAGATTGATCGACCGACTTTTTACCCCCTGCGCGAGGGGGTGGGGAGAGTGCCTCGGTGAGGGAGCCAAATGGCGTGAGATTTTGCCTGGTTTCCTCGAACAGCTTCGTGTGGTGGCCGGTGCATCGTCACCACGTGGTGACGATGGTGGGGAGCCCGCGAGTCCAAACTGCTCTGTCTTTTTCGATTTTTGGCGCGTACGAGCTACTCCTAAGTGACTCATTTTGGGGGGCAGCGCAGATCGGTGAGGATACTAGCCTTTCCTAAGATGTCCGAAAATGCCCGAAAATGCCCGGTGTTTTTTGAGTTTTAGCGCGAACTGCCTGCTCCCCAGTGACTCGTTTATGGAGGATGGGGGATTCCTGATGGGGGTGCTGTTGCTCTTCTGAAGCTCAAATCATGTTGCATTTTGTTGCATTTTGTTGCATGGTTTCTGGATTTTAGACTGGAGTACCTATTTTGCCTTTGACAGAAAGGAGTGAAGGTGTGGAGAGAGTGCCTCGATGGGGGAGTTAAGTGGCGTGAGATTTTGCCTGGTTTTCTCGGACGGCTTCGTGTGGTGGCAGGGGCATCGTCACCACGTGGTGACGATGGCTCTTAGTGAGAGGGGTTAGTTTCAGAAAGGCATCGCGTACAATAGGGGAACACACAACTATGAATCAGCAAGCTCTCTCGTCGTTTCTTTGGTCGGTTGCCGATCTACTCCGCGGGGACTTTAAGCAGTCCGAGTACGGAAAAGTCATTCTTCCCTTTACGGTGCTTCGCCGCCTGGACTGTGTGCTGGAGAGCACCAAGGACGCTGTCCTGGCCGAGTGCGCCGCACGCGAGGCGCAGGGGCTGAACCCGGAGCCGTTTCTGTTGCGCAAGTCTGGGCAGAGCTTTTACAACACGTCGCCCTTCGATCTCAAGAAGCTGCTGGGCGATCAGGACAATATCCGGGAGAACCTCTACAGCTATATCCAGAGCTTCTCGGGGGCGGTGCGCGATATCTTCGAGCGGTTTGATTTCTACTCCCAGATCGAGAAGCTGGCCAAGGCGGGCTTGCTGTATCTGGTGGCGGAGAAGTTTGCCCAGGTGGACCTGCACCCGCAGACCATCAGCAATACGCAGATGGGTCATGTCTTTGAGGAGCTGATCCGCAAGTTCGCCGAGATCTCCAACGAGACAGCGGGAGAGCACTTCACGCCCCGCGAGGTGATCCGGTTGATGGTGAACCTGATCTTTATCGAGGACGATGAGATTCTCGCCAAGCCGGGGGTGGTGCGCACAATCTACGATCCGACGGCGGGAACGGGTGGGATGCTCTCGGTGGCGGGGGAGTACCTGGAAGACCACAACCCCCAGGCACGGCTAACGATGTTTGGGCAGGAGCTCAACGATGAGTCCTACGCGATCTGTAAGGCCGATATGCTTATCAAGGGGCAGGACGTGGGCAATATTGTCGCGGGCAACACGCTCTCCGATGATGGGCACCTGCACCGCAAGTTTGATTACATGCTCTCCAATCCGCCGTTTGGGGTGGAGTGGAAGAAGGTTGAGAAAGAGGTTCGCAAGGAGCACGAGCAGCGCGGCTTTGAAGGGCGCTTCGGCCCCGGCTTGCCGCGTGTCTCGGATGGGTCTTTGCTGTTTCTGCTGCACCTGATCTCCAAGATGCGCCCGGCCAGCGAAGGGGGGAGCCGCTTTGGGATTGTCCTCAATGGCTCGCCGCTGTTCACGGGAGGCGCAGGGTCGGGGGAGAGCGAGATTCGGCGCTACGTCCTGGAGAACGACCTGCTGGAGACAATTGTCGCGCTGCCGACGGACATGTTCTACAACACGGGGATCTCGACCTACGTCTGGATTCTGACCAACCGCAAGGACGACGACTGCAAGGGGCTGGTGCAGCTGATCGACGCATCGAGCTTCTGGCAGAAGATGCGTAAGAGCCTGGGGAGCAAGCGCAAGGAGCTGTCGGAGGCGCATATCGCCCAGATCGTGAACCTCTTTGGCAAGTTCGAGGAGGCGAGCCTCTTCACGCTCTACGATGCCGAGGGCAAGGAGCTGGGCCGCGAGGTGGTGCTTGCAGGCGAGCCCGAGCCCGCCGCGCCGGAGGGGGGAAAGCTCAAGAAAGCCCCGCTGGCACGCCTCTTCAAGACCACGGACTTTGGCTACCGCACGATCACGGTGGAGCGCCCCCTGCGCGACGAGAACGGCAAGATTGTCCTGGGCGAGCGCGGCAAGCAGAGGGGCAAGCCCCAGCCCGACAGTAGCCTGCGCGACACGGAGAATGTCCCGCTCTCCGAGGACGTGGAGACCTACTTTAAGCGCGAGGTGCTGCCTCACGCGCCGGATGCGTGGATCGACCACGAGAAGACTAAGGTGGGCTACGAGATTCCCTTCAACCGCCACTTCTATGTCTTCGAGCCGCCGCGCCCGCTGGAGGAGATCGACGCGGAGCTGAAGCAGGTGACGGATCGGATTCTGGCGATGATCGGGGGACTTACAGCGTAGACCGTGCATCACTACGCAAATTTTTAGGGTAAAATTTACTTAGTATGCAACACTACGAAAGAAAATTTACTTAGCGATGGAGCGAGGTTCTCAAGGAGAGTGGAAGCTCTCGATGATTCCGGGCGAGTCTTTTCGCGCCTTTGTGCCCAGAGCACTGCCGCCGGAGCCTGCTTTGGTGCACGATGCTACGCTCATGGATCTGCTGGCACGCGCTCACTTGGCACTGGGGCGGCTGGATGGTTTGTCCACGCTCCTGCCCGACATCTCGCTCTTTCTCTATCTCTATGTGCGCAAGGAGGCGGTGCTGTCGTCGCAGATTGAGGGGACACAGTCGTCGCTCTCGGACTTGCTGCTCTTTGAGTCGGAGGAGCTGCCGGGCGTGCCGCTGGACGATGTGCGCGAAGTCTCGTCGTATGTGGCGGCTCTGGAGCACGGGATTGCCCGTCTGGAGTCGCTGCCCCTGTCTCTGCGCCTGCTCAAGGAGGTGCATGAGATTCTTCTCTCTCAGGGGCGTGGGAGCAACAAGCAGCCGGGTGAGGTGCGCACGTCGCAGAACTGGATTGGCGGAACGCGTCCAGGCAATGCCCACTTTGTCCCCCCGCCGCCCCACGAGCTGGGAGCGTGCCTCTCTGATTTGGAGCGGTTTCTCCATGACCTGCCTGAGCGCACGCCGACATTGCTGAAAGCGGCTCTCGCCCATGCGCAGTTTGAGACCATTCACCCGTTTCTGGATGGCAATGGCCGCCTGGGCCGTCTTCTGATCACACTGCTTCTTTGCTCGGAAGGAGCGATGCAAAAGCCCTTGCTCTATCTCTCGTACTACTTTCGCAAGCACCGTGCTGCCTACTACGAGCACCTGGATCGCACGCGCTTTCTGGGTGACTGGGAAGGCTGGGTGCAGTTCTTCCTGGAGGGCGTGATTGCCACGGCGGAGCAGGCGTCGGACTCTGCCCGCCAAGTGTTATTGCTCTTTGAGTCTGACCGCCAGCGCCTAGAGGCCGTCGGAGCGCCCGCCAGCGTCCTGCGCGTCTACCCCGCCTTCCAGCGCCACCCTTTCCGCCGTGTCCCCGCGACCGCCGAGGAACTGGGCTTGACCCCTCAGACCGTGCGGGGTGCATTTAACCTAATGGTGGAGCAGGGTATTTTGCGAGAAGTGAGCGGCAAGAAACGCGACCGCCTGTGGGCATACAGCGCGTATCTCACCCTACTAGAGCACGGCGTCGAACGCCCCGCTCTGTCCCACGAGGAGACCCGATGAGCTTCCCCAAGTACGAAAGCTACAAAGACAGCGGTGTGGAATGGCTCGGTGAGATGCCAGAGCATTGGGAAGTATCCCCATTCAAGCGGTTTGTAGATATACAAAATGGCTCTGACCATAAACACGTTGAGCAAGCTGATGGCTATCCTGTCCTAGGTTCAGGCGGCATTTTTGCGTATGCGTCTGATTTTCTCTACGATGGGGAATCTGTTTTGCTCGGCAGAAAAGGGACGATTGATAAACCTCTCCACGTCACTGGGCGCTTTTGGACTGTAGACACTATGTACTGGTCGAAAATCAATCCAGATGCTTCAGGACGCTTCACGTACTACTTGGCTTTGACAATCCCCTTTGATTACTACTCAACAAACACTGCTCTTCCCAGCATGACCAAAGGGAGTCTTAGTAACCATAGTGTTGCTCGTCCGACACTCCCCGAGCAACGCGCCATCGCCGCCTTCCTCGACCGCGAAACCTCAAAGATCGACGACCTCATTGCCGAGCAGCAACGCCTCATCGCCCTGCTGACCGAGAAGCGCCAAGCGGTGATCTCCCACGCCGTCACCAAGGGGCTGAATCCCGATGCGCCGATGAAAGATTCGGGGGTGGAGTGGTTGGGGGAGGTGCCGGAGCATTGGGAGTACGGATCACTTACACGAATTTCAAAACGTGTCGTCGTTGGAATTGCTGAAGCTGCTACTCACGCCTATGCCGATGAGGGGATTCCTATACTTCGTTCGACAAATATAAGAGCTGGAAAAATCATTGGTGAAATACTCCATGTAGACCCTGATTTTGCAGAAGATCGTGAAAGTAAATCAATAAGATCAGGTGATCTAATAACAGTGAGGACAGGTAATGCTGGAGTTACTGCTGTTATTCCTGAATATATGGAAGGATGTCAATGTTTCACTATGTTGATTACTACATTAAATTCAAATAGTGATTCACAATTCTATTGTTACTATCTTAATAGTAAGACATCACAAACTTATTTTTCTTTGGAAGGGTGGGGGACTGCCCAAGTAAATATTAGTGTTCCGATTCTTAAGTGCCTTCCTGTTCCAATTCCTCCACTTGATGAGCAACGAGTGATAGTTTCATTTCTTGATTGTGAGACTGCTAAGATTGATGATCTCATCACGGAGGCACAGCGGGGGATTACGCTTCTCCAGGAGCGGCGGTCGGCGCTGATTTCGGCGGCGGTGACGGGCAAGATTGATGTTCGAGGGGCAGTGGCGTGAGCCTGCACAAAGAGATCGCCTTCGAGACGGAGCTTTGCGAGCACCTGGGGGCGCACGAGTGGCTCTACAGCGGCGACACCAGCGATGCGGCAGGCTACGACAAGAAGCGGGCGCTCTTTCCCGCCGACGTGCTCGCCTGGGTCAAGGAGAGCCAGCCCAAAGCCTGGGATGTGCTGGAGAAGAACCACGGCGCGGGCGCGGAGAGCCTCTTGCTGGATCGCCTGCGCAGCTCGCTCGATACCAGCGGGACACTGGAGGTGCTACGGCGGGGGATCGACCTTCTGGGGCTCAAGCAGCCGCTCGCCCTCGCGCAGTTCAAGCCCGCCCTGGGCATGAACCCCGACATCCTCGCCCGCTACAAGGCCAACCGCCTCCGGGTCGTGCGCCAAGTGCGCTACTCCCTCCACAACGAGAACAGCATCGACCTCGTGCTCTTTCTCAATGGAATCCCCGTCGCCACCGCAGAGCTCAAGTCCGACTTCACCCAGTCCGTGGACGATGCAGTAGACCAGTACCGCTTTGACCGCGACCCCAAGCCCAAGGGGCAGAGCGCACCCGAGCCGCTCCTGAGCTTCCCCTCGGGCGCACTGGTCCACTTCGCCGTCAGCCACTCCGAGGTGCGCATGACCACCCAGCTCGTGGGCGCGGCCACCCGCTTTCTCCCCTTCAATCAGGGCGACGACGGCGCGGCGGGCAACCCGCTCAACCCCAAGAGCGGCCACCGCACTGCCTATCTCTGGGAGGAGGTCTGGGCGCGGGAGAGCTGGCTAGAGATCCTCGGGCGCTACCTCGTGGGCAAGCGCGACAGCAAGAAGCAGCTCACGACAGTCTTGTTTCCCCGCTACCACCAGCTCGATGCCACCCGCAAGCTCGTCGCCACGATCAAGAAAGAGGGCGCGGGCACCAAGTTCCTCATCCAGCACTCGGCGGGCAGCGGCAAGACCAACTCCATCGCCTGGACCGCCCACTTCCTCGCCGACCTCCACGACGACAAGCAAGAGAAAGTCTTCGATACCGTCCTCGTCGTCTCCGACCGAACCGTGCTCGATACCCAGCTCCAAGAGGCCATCTTCGACTTCGAGCGCACCACCGGCGTTGTCGCTACGATCAAGGGCGAGAGTGCCAGCAAGAGCGGCGAGCTGGCCAAGGCGCTGGCGGGCGGCAAGAAGATCGTGGTCTGCACCCTCCAGACTTTCCCGCATGCTCTCAAGGAGGTCCAGGAGCTCACCGCCACGCAGGGGAAACGCTTTGCGGTTATCGCCGACGAAGCCCACTCCTCCCAGACCGGGGAGGCGGCCTCTAAGCTCAAGCAAGTCCTCTCCGCCGACGAGCTGGCGGAGCTGGCCGATGGGGGAGAGGTGGGCACTGAGGACATTCTCGCTGCGCAGATGGCCGCGCGCGCCAACCCCAGCGGCGTGACCTATATTGCCTTCACCGCCACGCCCAAGGCCAAGACCCTCCAGCTCTTTGGGCGTATCCCAAAGGGCGGCACCGTCCCTGAGCCGTTTCATGTCTACTCGATGCGCCAGGCGATTGAGGAGGGCTTTATCCTCGATGTCCTCAAGAACTACACCAGCTACAAACTCGCCTTCAAGCTAGCCCACGACGGCAAGGAGCTGGACGAGACCGAGGTGGATCGTAGCGCCGCCCTCAAGGGGATTCTCCAGTGGGTGCGCCTCCATCCCTACAACATCGCCCAGAAGGTGCAGGTTGTCGTCGAGCACTTCCGTGAGAACGTCGCTCCCTTGCTGGGAGGCCAGGCCAAAGCCATGGTGGTCACCGCCAGCCGCAAAGAGGCCGTGCGCTGGAAGCTCGCCATCGACAAGTACATCAAAGACCAGGGCTACAAGATCGGAACACTGGTGGCCTTCTCCGGCGAGGTCAATGACACGGACTCCAGCCCCGATCCCTTCACCGAGACCGGCAAGGCGATGAACCCCGCTCTCAAAGGGCGCGATATCCGCGATGCCTTTAAGACCGACGAGTTCCAGATTCTCCTGGTTGCCAACAAGTTCCAGACCGGCTTCGACCAGCCGCTCCTGTGCGGCATGTACGTGGACAAGCGCCTCGCCGGGATTCAAGCCGTGCAGACCCTCTCCCGCCTGAACCGTGCCCACCCTGGCAAGGACACGACCTACATCCTGGACTTTGTCAACGACCCCGCCGAGATCCTCGCTGCCTTCCAGACCTACTTCGCCACCGCGACACTAGAGAGCGTCACCGACCCCCACCTAGTCTTCAACCTCCGCGCCAAGCTGGATGCCGCAGGCCACTACGACGACAATGAGGTGGAGCGCGTGGTCAAGGTGGAGCTCGATCCCAATGCCAAACAAAGCGAGCTGACCGCCGCCATCTTCCCTGTGGTGGACCGCCTGCTCAAACGCTTCAAAGCCGCCAAGGCGAAAGAGGGAGGGGAGGGTAAGGACGAGATGGAGGCGCTGCTTCTCTTTAAGAGCGACCTAGGCGCGTTCCAGCGGCTCTATAGCTTTCTCTCCCAGATCTTCGACTACGGCAACACCGATATCGAGAAACGCTTTATCTTCTACCGCCGCCTGCTTCCCTTGCTGGAGTTTGGGCGGGAGCGCGATACCATCGATCTCTCCCAGGTCGTCCTGACCCACCACAACCTCAAGAACAAGGGCAAGCAGTCCCTCGCCCTGGGCGGCGGCGATACCCCCACTCTCAAACCCATCACCGACTCGGGGAGCGGGCTGGTGCAGGAGAAACAGAGCGCCTACCTAACCGAGATCATCGAGAAGGTCAACGACCTCTTTCAAGGTGAGCTCACCGACGACGACCGGCTGATCTATGTCAACCACGTTCTCAAAGGCAAGCTCCTGGAGTCTGCGACACTGGCGCAGCAAGCTAAGAACAATACCAAGGAACAGTTCGCCAACTCCCCCGACCTGACCAGCGCCATCCTCGATGCCATCATGGACGCCCTAGACGCCCACACCACCATGAGCACCCAAGCCCTCAGCTCCGACAAAGTCCGCGACGGCCTCCGCGACATCCTCCTCGGCCCCGGTCAACTCTGGGAAGCCCTACGCAAGCAAGGAGGCGAAAACCTGTAACGTTGGAGGGTAGGCGATTTTCCTACCATTTTCTACCATTCTGCCTCGACGACAGGAAAAACCGACTCGCACAGACAGCTCTAGAAAGAAGCCCCAGAACAACAAATATGGCAAACACTTTCTTTTCCAAGCCCTACACCTCAAAACCTTCGTGAAACGACGGTCGGGCAACTTACCAGAGCCTACCCACCAATCCCCCTCGTAGAGGGGATCGAGCTGGGGGAGTGTTTGCCAAACATCTGTATGTGTCCTTAAATTTCCCGTTTGTGTCCTTAAACTTCTATTTTAGGACACTAAGGCGTCTGATTGTGAGGAGCTGTTTTATGGTAAAGTTTGGATGGGCATCAAGAATCGTCTCGAAGAATCTGCGACGTGTTTTTATTACTAAAAAGATCAGTATTGGGAGGAATTGTGAATTAATAATGGATGATCTCGATAAAATAAGAAAATTAAAAATTGAAGAAATAGGAAAAATATCTGTTTTTTATGTGGATAGAGATAAGAAATTAGCAATAAAGAGTACAAAAAGTTTGAGACATGGCTATGATAATAATTTTATATTTTCAGGATATGCAACTAAAAGTCTCAAAAAGTTAGTCTATTTGATAAAAAATAATAATAATTATCAAAAATCAGATTTTTTCTCAGATAAAAGATTTTTATTAGAAATAACAATGTGGGATCAGAGCAGTACAGAATTTTTTATAGATTTGGATTGTAAATATTTAGAAATAGGAGATTCGGAATATGAGATAAAGAACAATGATGTTAAAAATGAATACAATTATATACTCAGAAAATATTTCTTATTAAAATAAGAAAACTTGGAGATGAATAATTTTAGGATAGATAAACTATCTAGGTACCGTGTAGTACTGTTCGCCATTTAGCTAAACCAGCTCCGTTTCCTGTACCCTGTGCTATGCAACACCAGCAAGAGAGAGAACCTACCACCCGCCCGAAGCGGCCTCGCGCCCGTCGATCTGTGGGGGAGTTGCTCGCCGCCTGGCTGCTGGTGCTGTGGGGGCGACTTTAGTTTTTCGGGCAAAACATACGCTAAGGAATCCCATCTTGGCCCCCAGGTAAGAATTGACGATAGAATCGGTGCACCACAAAAC
>NZ_JACHGW010000015.1 GCF_014202505.1 Armatimonas rosea
TCGCTAGTCCTGGCCGCGTTCATCATCGCATCTCTGGTCGCTGGCGAGAGCAGCGAGTACTTCGCCACCTCCTGCTCGATCCCAAGCATGAGGGCAAGCCGCTGGCGTAGAGACTCGTCGGCTATCTTGGAGGTTTGCTCAATTGCCTTGAGATACTGAGCCGACCAGTTCAGATTCCCATATGGTCCTTTGAGGTTGTGAATACCGATTCGGCCCGCAGCGCTCATAGCCTCAGGATTGCTGGTGATACGCTCCTGAAACGCACGCGCCGCGCTGGCATTGCCCCCCATCAGCCCCAATCGAGCCACGTCGGCCATGCTCCCCCCGCTGGTCGCCCGTGACTCGGTATAGTGATTTGAAGCAGAGGCCACAGCCCCCGTGACAGCAGCCATTGTGACGTAGGCTTCGATCATCCCCTTGACGACCCTGCCAAAACCACCACCGAGGGCAAGAATCGTGTCCAGCACCTTCTTTGCACCGGGAGGGATTTTATCGAGGCTGATTCCCGCCTTTGTTGCAGCTGTGCCCATCTTATCGACAGGCACACGCGGCGCGGCGCTCGCCCCGGCTGCACTTACGGAGCGCTCCACCCGTGCAATTTGGCTTGACGCTTCAGACTGCGCCGCTATTGCCCCTGCGCTTCGCTTTACAGACTTTTGAGCCGCATCAATCTGCTTCAGGACCGAGAGGTACTCTTTCGCGCCCTCAATCCCGTTGAAGATCAGACTCAGATCTATTTCAAGTTCATCTTCACCCATTTCTACTCTCCATCCTCAAGGTTTTGGCCTTCGGGCCTTAGTTCCATATCCTCACTCCAGACCGCGTTTAGAACATCGTCGAGACTCGGCTCCTTGCTGGTGAGCCGGATCGTGTGCCAGCGCGCAAAGGCGACTCCGCAACCCTGCGCGGCATCATCCAGCGCAGCGGCCCCGACCGCGAGCGCCGTATCCAGAGGGAGCGTGCGGCACAGATCACGCAGGTACAGCCAGAGCGTTGCCTCACGGGCAGCAGCGGGCTCCTCCTCGTTCATCATCTTTATCGCCACGGCGGGAGCAAGCAGAATCGCCTTGACAGTCTGGTACGAGTCTAGATGGTCTTTTGCAGAGGCGCGGGTCGTGGAAGGCTCACGACGCTTCAGCGGGTGCATTTTCATCGGATCGCCTTACTCTTGCGAAGGTCCGAATCTCCGCTCTCTGCCGGCCACGAGGTGCCATGCACCCACGGGCTGGCCGCGCCTCGATGCGTGACAGTCAGGCGCTTCCACCTCACGCAGTCTGCCCCCCAGATCGCGAGCTCTTTCATGCTCTGGCGCAGGTGTAGGAACTCGGGATCATCCTCCGCGAGACAGCTTGCGCGCCGGAAGGCTACCAGAAGCCAGTCCGAAGCGCTTTCTCCCGTGGTCTCCCCGTTGAAGAGCTTGATCGGCTCTACAGGCTCGGGAAATCGCTCCGCTTGGCACTCCGATATCGCCCAGGCAAGGAGCACGCCCCGACCATCGCCGGAAGGATAGAGAACCGACTCCAACACGGGCGAGGCGGTCTCAGGCGAGGCGGTGACAGCTTCTGAAGGAGTGGCCACGGGCGGCGCTTCTTGAGGCTGAAGGCTTGGGTCTTCAGCAGGCTCTTGAATCGGGCCTTTTCGGGCCTTTTCGGCCCCTTCGATATCTGCCGGCGCTTTCTCTGTCGGCGCGGCCGCTGGGAGCACGATACCGGCGCCCCGTGTGGTGAGCAGAGAAAGGAGCTCTTCTTTGTGAGTCTGCAAGTACTTGGCGAACGAATCGGGGCGGGCGGGCGGCCTTCCCGTGGCCTTGATCGTTCCATTGGTCGCAGCGAGCTTGATTCCACGCTTGCGGCACTCGGCTAGAAAGTCCGCCGGTGACGTCACTTTGCGGGGAGATTCGACGGGAGCAGTCATCGCGATCATACCTCCAGACTCCAGACCAGTGAGGGGTGAAACTGCCATTTGGCCGTAGGCTTGCGCCCCCTGGTCCCCTCCTCCCGCTCTGGCATCGGCGCTTCTCTGGCATAGCCACGGGAGGCGAGGACAAAGAGCGCCGCCTGTAGGTCCTCGTTGTTCTCGAAAGCTCGAAGATGGGTACGAAGATCGCGCAGGGAGAGCCCTCCGCCTTTCTCCATGGTCTCAGAGACAGCACTGGCGTTTCGCTTCACCCATGCCAAAATCCGAAGCGCTCCCTCCGTGGCCTCGTCCTCCCGGATTCGTGCGAGCGCGGCCCGCGCGTGAGCAGAGAAGTACTTGGCCAGCTCGATTGCCGCGATCATGGTCTCAGAGCTGATAGGACGCTCCGCACCGGGCTTGCCATGTGCTGCCATGTGGAGCACTCCCGCGAGGCGCAGGGTCGCTCCGTGGAGCTTGGCAAGCCACTCGGCAAAGAGCCCGGCTCCTTCGGCTTTTCTCTCTTGCTGAACCTCTCGGTAGAAGTCGGTGAAGAGATCACGCGCGGCCTGGTCCAGCTCGATCATGTGGGGAATTGGCTGGTCGTCGTCGTCGAGGTCTCGGCTCGGGGAGAGCGTGAGAAGATCCTCGATCCTCTTCCGATATCGGGCGAGTACTTGCTCGTCGAGGTCGGGCGTGTCGAATTCATCAGCTGCATCTGTCTCCTCGGAAAAGTAGAACAGGCACCGGGCAAGAATCCCCTTCCCGGCGATCTCTCGCTTCTTGCGGAGCTCGGAGAGTACCTCGGGCTGGACAGCGCACCCGATGGTGAGAGAGGCCTGGTGAACGCTCACGGTGCGACGTGCCGCTCCATTGCCGCCTGCTCGGTCGGTCGTGTGCGATTCTCCCGCGTGAGCCTTGAGATATATCTCCAGAGCGGGCTTGTCTGAGTATCGCCCGATCATGTGAGCAAACGAGGTGCCCTCGGCATCGATCACGGCGAGCCTGCCCTCATTCTCAGCGAGCATCAGCGTCAAGACCTCGGGAGTGGCATCGTCAGCAAGAAGGCGGAGCGGTCGCACGGGCTTGAGTGAACCAACGATATCCCGCGCCGTGTCGAGCTCGGCTTGAATCTCAATGCTGGGATTTCCCTTCGCTGCGGCGGTCTCAGCCTTATTGAGCCGCGCTCGCGCTACCCTCTCTTCACTCTCGGAGCGCTCCACATCAAGCCGCCGAAGAGCGTTCTCCTTCACCTCATACGCTGTGAATGGCTTGCGAATGTGCCCCATGATCGCGGTCTTGCGTGAGCCGGGCGGCGCTATGCCAATGCACCAGAGCGTAAGGGGTTCGGTGTAGCCTCTCTTAGCTGTCACGGCGACGCGCTTCTGAGTCGCAGCGGCGACGGCTGCCAGAACCTGAACGCCGGGAAGGTCGGAGGCAGTGCCAACACTTGCGGCGACACACTCGGAGAAGTCCCTGAGCACGGGCGGGAGAGCCCAGCTCGGGAAGGGAGGGAGATCTTCTTGACCGAAGGGGAGCGGATCGCCTTCCCAGGTATCGGAGGGATCACCGGCGAGAGCAGAAGCGGGCCGGATAGGAGCTGCAGAAAGGAAATCATCGTCCTGGTCTCCGCCGGGAAGGTTCGAGCCTTCCCGGGCGGGCTCGAGCCTTTCCGCTGGCTTGCTCGTGCGCTGGCTGGGACCCTGCCCATGATCGCGCTGGTGAGCTTGCGCGGCTTGCGGCTGGTAGTACTCGGTCTTTCCCTCCGCCGCCTTTGCAATCGTGTAGCTCAGGTAGGTTTGGACGCCTCGCATCGTGTCCCACTTCTCCCGGTAGAGCCCAGAGCGGCGCATCATGGCCTCGGTGCGCGCCTGGTCCCCCTGGGTCCAGAAGAGCAGGAGACCAGCAAGGGCCATATCCGCCTCAGACGCTCCTGGAAGTCCGGCATGGTCGCCCGACCACAGCGCGGCGAACTTGGCCCCGTCCTTTGCTCCGTTGGCCTTGGCGAGCAGCTCGTAGTCGTCCATGTCCAGCGCACTTGGGGCCGGCCTGGTCGCGACCGGCGCGGCTTCCTTCTTCGGGAAGTGGTGAGCGAGGAACTCAGAGAGCACGTCGGGAGCGCCTGAGCAGCTCTCGGGGCTCTCTGGGAGCCTCTGGCCTGTCACGGTGAAGTATCGCCCGCGGTCGTAGCACTCAACCCCCGTGGCCGCGTCCCTGCGCCCGCTCATGCCCTCAGGGAGAGCACCAAGCCCAATGAGCTTGACGCCCGTTCCGCTCGGGGACACTTCGCAGTAAGTCCCGAAGTGATTCACCCACTCCTGCGCCTCGGGGGTGAGCTCTCCCGTGTCTTTGTCTCGGCACTTGTCGAGGTCCACACCGAAATACACATCGTCGGGAGAGAAGACGAAGCCGACACCATCAAAGCCTTGGCGCTTGACACTGGCACGCGCCTGGTCGAAGGTTGCCCAAGTCGCCGGGTCGGTGCTCTTGGCGGCTCCTTTGCCGTCGGCGCGGAAGGGTGCTTTTGTCCATGCGCCGGGCTTGCCATCGCTGCCAGCTCGCCACACGAAACGCCACCCGACCCACTGAGGGAGCGCCTTGAGCTCGGGGGGAATGGCATCGAAGAGAGTTGGGAGCGCTCGGGGTTTCGCGAGCTGGTTCACAGAGTCACCACCTTTGCCGCGATCAGCTCCGCAAGTACTTGCGGGTCGCCTTCATGGGTCGCGTGCTCTCGCCGACGTCGCAGCTCGTCCACGGTGGCGAGGTACTCAGCCCGCGTGAGGTCCTCGTGAAGAAGCCTGGCAAGCCGAAGGATAGGAACATCTGAGAGCGACCAGCCCGACACGGTGAGGCGCTCCGCGGCGCGATCGATCACCGGGGCGACCATCGGGGAAGGGTGCCAGCGTCTTATGCGCTGGTAGCGTTGATATTGTGGGCTGAAGCCCTGAAAAGATTCTGTACTCATTACAAGCCCCTAAAAACCAGACAGCCCTGCTACACGGGGGCAAAGGTGTAGCAGGGCTCTGTCCGTCCGGGCGAACCGCGGGGGGATCAATCCCTCTGGTACGTCGCCACGATCTGACAAAATCTCGTTCAGGTATATTTTTGCCCCCGAACATCGTTATGGGGCGGGAGGCTCACTGAGAGTCTCGCCGCTACTCAACAGCAAGTAGCAGCGGGTCCGAAGACCGAGAGGGGGGACAGACAGTACATCAAGCCGGATTATTTTATATCACTGCTTGACATAGTATTATGTCTGCCGTAAACTTTGCGTACAACTTCGCGTAGCTTACGGCTACCCTCAGACCCTGTCGCAACTTCCACATCGCGACGGGGTCTTTCACTTTTACACTACTGTTGGGATGATGCTACCAAAAATCATAGGTGCGGTCAAGCCCTAGTGATTTCCAGAGCAAACAATCTTTTGCTTTTAGCTTTTCCCCTTCCAGAATTGCCACCACGGGCGCTCAGCCTGGCTCGGTGGGGTGATTCCACCCCCAGGGGCCGTATCGTCAGCGTGGGAGCTCTCAGCGAGGCCGGACGGCTCAATCCGCTGATTCGAACTATCCTCGATACGAAGTCTCCCAGTGCCAGCGAGCACGGCGGCGAGGCGCTTGTCCGAGTCTTCAAGGCGTGAAGCGAGCGCCTGAGTGGTGAGCTGCTCTCTCTCCAGTGCGGACCGCAGGAAAGCCACCTCGGAGCGGAGCTGCTCCACAAGCTCCCCTGAGTCTTTCCCGCTTGCCTGAGTGTCAGGCGAGCGCCCTTTTGTTCCTGTTTCTGCCTGCCTGCCTGTGTCAGGCGAGCGCCTGTCTTCGCCGGGCACTTCCTCGGTAGACTCCTCGCGTCCCATCAGCTCAGAGAGAGCTGAGAGGCGAAACTCGACAGGCACACCCTGCCTCTTTCGCCTGGCAGTGTCAGGCAAGAGCCTGGCAAACCGGCGCACGCTTCGCTCTGAGACCTGAAGGAGCGCCACCGCTTGAGTCGCAGTGACCCACTCCGGCGCCGTGGTCTCAGAAGAGCTCGGCACGCTACTCGCGCCCGCCCGTGTGCTCTGTGCCTGGTCCGTGAATCTCCAGCGAGATCCGCGCGATCAGCTGCACGAGGTCTTCGGCCAAGTCCAGCCCCGCAGAGCCACCGATCACCTCCGCGCAAGCTCGGCCACGAGCGGCGTCCACACGTTCCGCGACCGGCAAGAGCGCTTCCAGGCCCGCAAGGAGCTGGCGAACGTCTGGAGTGTCCAGAGCGTGGAAGGGAATCGGATGGGCGAGCGCTGCGGCGGCTTGATCGCTCTCACAAGCTCCCAGCGTCTGGAGGCCGCGCACGACGGCGCGGGAGTTCTCACGCGCCTCTTTTGCGAGCGCCTCGCCTTCCAGAGAGCCACACTCACGGGCGGCGTGCCACGCCCTAGAACCGGCGCGCATTGCAGCTATGGCATGCGTCTGGAGCCTGTCGAGCTCTTCCGCAGGCACGGGCTTTGTCGAGCCGCCCGCGCTTACCATAGTGGGGCCACTTCGCCCGTGAGCACGTCGCGGCCTTCCTTCTTGCGCCGCTTGATCGCCTGGCCACGGGGACAGTCCCAGCGATGGCCTTCCAGGGCCTGGCCTGCGGTACAGGTGCACTGAATCTCCATAAGAGGCTTCGGCGGGACACCAGGACCAGCAGAGGCTTTCTTACCGTTCTCACGAGACGCCGCCGCCTTGCGCTCTGTCTTGATCGAGCCTAGCGCAACCGCCGCCGCGAGCTTCTTCTCCCCCGTCTTGGGGTCCTCAATGTACTCCCCGTCTAAGAGCGCGGGGTTCCCTGCCTTACTCATATTTCCTCACTTAGACCCTAACAACAGGGTTTCAGAGAAGTGTATCAGAACTCTAAAAAAAAGGCTAATAATTTTTTGTCCTATCCCCTTCTTACTCTTGACGAAACCCTAACAATAGGGTATATTACAAGTGTGCCGAGCGAGAGAGCCGGACAAGAAGAGGAACCCTGAATCATGAACCTGACACCGAACACGATCATCGAAGCCGCCGAGCGCCGCGCCTACGCAGAGTACGAGCTCTACCGAGTAGAGAACACCGGGCGCGGTGAGTGGAATGTGACCCGCTGGAACGATGCAGGCCGTGACTACACGGTGAAGGCAGACAGCGAGACCTACAACTGGACTTGCGACTGCCCCGCCCACGAGAAGACAGGCCAGCCCTGCAAGCATGTTTTCATCGTGCGACTGCGGGAAGAGGAGAACGCCGCCGATGAAGCCCGCGCCGATGCCTACAGCGAGGCTGACTACTTCTTCATGAAGGAATGCCAAGCCGAGAGCCTCGCAGAGACCGAGGGAGCCTGGTACTAGGCTCCCGACCAGGGGGAGCGCTTCTGCTCCCCCGAGACCTTCACACAGAAAGAGACAACCCCCATGAAGTTCGACCGACCCTACAACGAATCCGATCACGGCGACTATGCCGCCTGGCTTGCTGCCACCGCCCCCGAGCTGGAGAGGCTCGCACAGCTCCCCGAGGTCACGCCCCAGCCCGTGTACAGCCTTCACCTCCCGACCGGCGCGACCGCCAAGAGCAACCGAGCTTCTCACGTAGCGCACCCGATCAGCTCCGCCGAGCAGCTCGCCAGCTTGCTCCCTCGCAAGCTCGCCAAGAACGCCGAAGGTATCCACCGGCACGTCCTGACCTGCCTAGAGGCCGGGCGCGAATCCGTGACGATTCAGCACAGCCCCTATATCAGCGCAGGCCCCGCGTGAGGCCACCACAGCGAGCGAGACCGCCCCCAGCTCGATCCCGCAGAAGCCCACCGGATAGGTTCCCCGGTGGGCTTTTTGCTGCCCAGATCGCTACAATATGCTGACAAACATCTGTTTACAAGATCGCCCCCAAGCGGTCAGAAAGAGACAATAACCGTGCTACGATTCCTCGCTAAGAAGATACTGCTCCGCTTCTTACCCGCTAAGGCTAAGCCCTCGAAAGAGCTACCGCGATTCAGAAGAGGTAGTAACCCGTGGGAGAGTATCCCGCCCCGACCAGCCGGAGAATGGTTCCCGATCACGCGGCCTGAGGACGATCCCAACAGGGAGAGAGCTGAGCAGTGGATGAGAAGACAGAAGTAGAGCACGAGCCCGCTGGATGGTTCCCCGGCGGGCTTTTTGCTGCCTGAAGTGCCCAAAAGGGGAATTTTGCGAAATTTGCGAAATTGTTGCTTATAGAATAGGTATTTACTTCTTCTTCTTCTTCTTCTTCTATTACACTCACCCCCTACACCCTATAGGAGTGCGTCGCAAATTTCGCAAATTACTCAAAATAGAGACCAGCGCAGCAAGAGCCTCAGCCCGCTCCCTCCCGTGGCTAGAAGAAGATCTTCCTCCCGGTCTTGCGATCACCACCCCGAGCCTCGCCACAGAGCGCCGCTTTCCCTCCCCCTTGAGTGCCTGAAAAAAACCCTAACTATTTATCCTGTTTTGCTTGACGAAACCCTACCAATAGGCTATACTTTAGTCATGGAAAGCATATTTACCGAGCGCGACCTCGCAGAGTTTGCAATGGAGTACGGCCCCGACCAAGAGCGGGAGCGCGAAGAGTACGAAGCGGAGGGGCACCACGCTCCCGAGCTCTCCGATGAAGAGCTGGAGCCCTTCGCGGAGTAGAGACCAGGGAAGGTTCGAACCTTCCCGCCAGGGGGAGGCGATCAGCTTCCCCCACCGACCCGGCGAGAATCGCCACAGAAAGCCCCGACCATGGAAAACACTATCCCGACCACCCTACCGACCCTTAGCGAAGAGACAGAGCTGCCCGGCGGCTTCGTGCTCGACACCCACGAGAAGTGCGACTGGTTTCTCTCCAAGCTCGCCGACTTCGATGCCGAGGAGCAGAAGATCAAGACCCGTGCCGCCCAGATCATTGCCCAGATGGAGGCCATGATCGCCCGGAACAAGACCGACCGCGACGCCTTCCAGGCCCGGTTCTACCAGCAGTTCCAGCAGTTCGTAGCCCAAGAGATCGCCGCCGACCGCAAGGGCCGCAAGTCGATCATCTTCTTCAACGGAACCGCCGCCTTTCGCACCGTCCCCCCCGCGCTCGTGGTGGAGTCTCCGCAGGATGCCCTGACCACGGCCCGCGCCGTGTGCCCCAGCGCGATCACCAAAGAGGAGCGGGAGAAGTTCGACCGGGAGGCTTTCCTAGCCTACGCAAAGGCGCACTTCGAGTCCACGGGGGAGATTCTGCCGGGCCTCAAGCGCACGGAGGAGCAAGAGCGCTTCTCGATTAAGATCGCCGCGCCGAAGGAGAGCGCAGAAACGCCGTAGGAGGCGATCACACGGGGCGGGGGGTGAAATCGTACCACCCACGCCCCAAACGGCCCAGGCTGAGGCGCTGAGCGCCCAGCGCGGTCCCAAGAAACCGCAAGCGCTGAAGGTGCAAGCCTTCAGACGGGCAGGGGTGCCCCGACCAAGAGACCCCCTGCCCATTGACACCGACCAACCAAGGCTTACCGATGCAGAACAATATTACATTAAACTTGACCGCCTCTCAAGCAGACACGCTGGAAGATGCCCTGCGCACCTTTGCCCCCGCAGTGCGCCCTGCGATTCGACCAAGCGCCGCCCGTGGCCGCTACTTCGCCTTCTTCACCGACTCCCAGCGGCCCGCCGCCGTGGCCGCGCTGGAGAGCTACGCGACCGATATTCACCCTGGCGACCGCACCGCCCGATGCCTGGTGAACCGAATCCAGAAGGGAGGCCTCTCGTGACCAGTCCAGTGCCCCCGGCCCCGAAGTCTCTTGCGCGGATTCTGCATGAGCAGATGCTCCGCTCCTGGTACGAGACCCCGCTCGCCTCTCAGATGCTCACGCCCGTTGAGGATGATCTCCTCAGCTTCCTGCGCACGGAGCGCCTGCCAGATGAGCCGCTCTCGTGGCCTGAGGTTCGCGCGGAACTGATCGCCCAGGGCTCGACAGAGGCCGAGCTCGATGCGGAGCGCGTGCAGTATCGCGAAGCTATGCGCGATCTTCGCGCCCGCCTGGCCGCCTTCATTGCTGCCACGGAGCACCTGGAAGAGCCCGTGCCGATCATGGAGCCCCCTTCAGTCTGAGTGCCACGGGGGAGACGATCAGCCTCCCCCTGGCGAAGATCCGAATCTTCAGCCCCTTCTGATTGTCTTTTGCTCGCCTTTGCTGGCAAACAGACGTTTGATTTTTGTGCGATAATACGCACAGACCGCCCTATGGGCCCCGTGATGGTCATCCCATCGCAGAAAGTTACAGCGACAATGAACGAAAAGCCTGAAATTAAACTCTTGCTTGTGCATCAACCACCCGCATTTGACAAGAATGTCCGTTTTTTTAAGCTCGGTTATGGAGACATGGAGTTCTACTACACCGCAGACGGCATGCTCTCGGACAATCCCGAGGACGTGAAGATCACGCCTCCTGCCTGGCAGACAGCGCACAAGGAGCAGCGCGACGCGATCATCTTCCCGTCCTACCTGGACAAGCAGGTGCGCAAGATCATTTATGCGACGTGGGAAGAGCTGAAGGACGCTCGGATCGCCAAGCGCCGAGAGCTCCTCGGCAGATAGTCGGGTTGGTGAGTCACTTCCCCCGTGAGGACCACGGGGGACTTTTTCAAAGAAAGGAAACGCGGCCACGGCGGAGCGACTGAGCTTCGCCAGAGCGAAAAGCACACCACCTGATGAACCGTCTTTAACTGTCACGTTCGCTGGAGAGTCCAGCACGGCCCCCGAAGGTTTGCAGACCCGAGGGGGCTTTTTCGTTTCAACAAAAATCGGCAGGGAGGCTCTCTGTTGAACGCCCTGTGATAACCGTTTCGACCGCACTCTACGGCGTTCCTCGGTCGCCTGGCTTGCTCTCGCCTCGCAGCCCGCTACGGGTAGGAGTGCTCCCGCCGTGCGACTCAGAAAGGCTCTCACTGTGCGACTCAAGAGCCTCCCGTCGCTTCTGAGCACGTCGCCGGTTACTCTCTCGTATCGCGTCGCGGCCCGCCTGTGTCTTCGGCCCGGTAGACTTGCCACCATGCCACTTACACCGATTCTTGCCCGGCTCTGGCTTGCACTTGCACGAGGTCCCGCGCCTGGTCTTAGCTCCGCAGATTAAGTACTCTTCCTTCGGCTGGCCGAAGGTACCAACCTTGGCTTTTGGCATTCTCCAGAGGTGGGCACGGGTCACACCGTCACTTCCTACGCGATAGACTCTCTGCGCCTTCCCCTGTGTGATGAGAAACAGCCGGCGCGCTAGTGGATGGAGTCCGGCAGTGTAGCCCGTGACCTTGGCCTGATCGAACTCCCAGCTAGGCGAGAGCAGGGGTGAGGAGATCCTCGACGAGCTCGCCCGCCTCACCTGAGCTGCCAGCTTCTTGCTACTAGCCAGCTTGCGGTAGAAGGTCGCGCGGCTGATCCCCCACGCCTGCGCCGCCGTTTTCATGTCCCCACCGATGGTTAGAGCACGTAGCGCGGCATCTTTTCCAGACCCCATGACGCGTGCGCGTGTGGCGATTTGTGCCACTTGCAAGGGGTTTTCATGTCTCCATGGGGTTGCGCGTGCACGTGTCTCACGCTGAATCACTGCCGCGACTCCCAGCTCCGCCGATGCTTCCTTCAGCCAGGCTGAGTAAGAGCCGGTTTTATAGGCAGGGTGTTCAGGTCCTCGACCGTTGCACCCTCCGTGCATACGGCACCGTCCGTTGGGCATGGGTGGATTCTGGCACGGGTCGCCGCTGCGAGTCTTGGCCCCGCAAGTGGGGGAGTGGGGATTTAGAGGCATGGCGTTTATTCCTGGCGTAGCTTCGGCGCTTCGCCTTTCTGAAGCGCTTGCTCTTGTTGTGTCCTCGACTCGATACCTCGCCGCCGGTTACTCTCTCGGATCGCTTCACGCCCGGCCTCAGTCCGCGGTCCCGTACTCTTGCCACCATGGAAACGACAGCGGCGCTTCCCTTCTTCGGGCTTGCACTGGCAGGGAGTCCCGCGCCGGGTCTTGGCACCGCAGCGGAGGAGCTTGCCCACTTTCTTGAGACCACGCTCGGCAAGACGTGCTTCCCCCTGGTGGCGACGGGTCACCGCCTTATCGAACCAGACGGGAGCTTTGCGGAGGCGATAGAGCGCAGTGAGGCGCTTGTGACTCTCCCATAGTTTCAGCTCTTCTCTCTCGTGTGCGAGCCTCCGCGCAAAAAGTGCAGAAACGTCCTTCCAGAGCTCGATATTCTCTGCTTTGACAGGCTTTTTACGCATCAGATACAACCATTTCCTTGTCTCTGAATCCAGACCCCATGCCGCGCGCCCGCGCGGTTTTTGCCTCCGTGATCGGTTTTTTATCTATATTTATCGGTATTTCCTCTACGGAGTCTTTGCCAGCACGATCTCTTCGACGGTGAGCAGCTCTCCAGTCTCCAGCCAGCGTGAGAGCACGCCGATGAGCTCTTGGACCTCGTAGCGCCCCAGTTGGGTGTCGGCGGAGAGGATCAACCGGGCGGGCTCGGGGTGTGCTATGGCACCATCCGCGGCCACGATCACCGGCTGATGGATCGTCACCGGCGGGGCGTCTGGTCTGTCGTCGTCGTCACTGGCACCATCGATCATCGCGAGGTAGTGGCCGCGCTCGCGGAACTGGTGAAAGCCTGTCTTCATACGCTCCGAATCTCGCTGATCGTGACGCCGACACGAGAGCGGATCTCTTTGCCGTCGTGGTCCATCCCAACGTGCCGCAGCGCGATCACCCGCTCTGCGAGCTGCTTCTCGGCACGGGTGGCGCGGAGCTTGTGTGCCACTGCCTGGAACTCTGAATCGAGGTGAGTCTCGATCAGCTGCATCACGACACTGCGCCGGATATCGCCAGCTTCGCGCCGTGAGGGCTGAATCAGGGTGACGGTGACCATTTTCGCGTTGTCCTTGATAATGCTGGCCTTCGTCTTGCGACCTTGGAGAGTCTGTGCCGCAGCGATTCCACGGAGACCACGGTAGGCGTCGATACCTGCGTGCCGGAACGTCCCGTCTTTGGCTACGATGATCTCCCGCCCGTCCTCGGTCTTGACGAGCTGGCCGCCGACGGTCTGGCGAAGCTCCGAAGCTCCGTCTTTGTCGTCGTCAGAGGATCCACTTTCCAGCGTCGGCAGACTCTGACGCCAGCGGGCTCTCTGCTCGGGCGAGAGGTCGGCAGGAGTGAGCGCCGGTCGCGCTTTTGGAGCTTCTGCCACGGTGGGGCGCGTCAGGCGCTCCGTCGGAGGTCCTAACCTCCGCTCCGAGGGCTCGAGCTTTTGGGCAGGACTCGCCAGAGGAGGCGCTCCGTCGGAGGCTTGAGACTCTGCTCCGAGCACTTCACCGGTGGTGAGTTTCGGCTCGAAAATCTCCCGCGCATGGCTGTTCCGCCCGCGCATGGCTGTTTCGTTTTCAGCCTCCCCTGTGCTCGGTGTATGTTGCTCGGTATTCCCTCTACGAAGAGGCGCGCTCTTTTCCGGCTTAACCTGAGCTTCAGGTTTTGGTACAGGAGCTTCAGGGGCTGGTACCGGCTCTAGAAACTCCCTCGGGATGCTGTAGCGCCCTCGCGGCCCTTGTACCCACGCGTGGCCGGTCTCGTCCCCGTAGCCTCCCAGAACCTTGACGGTCTCGCCGGGAATGATCAGCGACACGGACGACACGCGGCGCAGGTCCCCAGGTGAGCTGGCAAGAAGTCGGTGCGCCGCAGAGGGTGTCACCTTCAGAGCGCGGGCAATGGCATCAAGGCTCTTGCCTTCAAGACGCAGCGACCAGGCGCGGAGCTGGAGAGCCTTATCTTCGGCGCTGTGGTTCGAACGGTGAAGCTCCGTAGCTTCACCACCACCGGCAGTCTCCGCGTTGGCCGCAAGAATCGAGGGCGGAGGGTCGATCATTCTAAGAGCTCCATGTGTGGATAAAGGCAGTCATCTGGAATGAGGCGCCCTGAGCGATCACCACCTGGTCGCCCTCGCCTGCGGTCTCCAGCAGCGTGAGGACCTGCGCATGGATCGCGCCCGCATACTCGTTTGTCGCAGCGGCCCCGGCGAGTTCAGAGAGTGTGAGCGCCCGCGGGCGGGCTGTGGTCTCCCCCGGCATGATCGCAAAGAAGATCTGCCCAGGGGCCGCGTCTGCCACGGCTCGATACTCGGCCTCGCTGGCGACAAACTGAGCCGACACGGTGTCGGTGAGCTCCGTGTCGGTCATGTCGTCGATAGTGTCCGGGGTGATTACCATTAGTACGGCTTCCATTTCCCCCAGTGGTCCACGTAGAACAAGCCTGGGATAGAAGCCCCCGTGCCCAGAGGGTCGGGGGCGAATCGGAACTTTCCATCAGGGGTCATGAGCGGGCCGCGACTCCCTGGGATGATGGGTAAGGAGCTAATCACCCGCTCCATCTGAGCAGAGTATGCCAGCGAGCCGTGTTCAAGTGCCCGCCCTTGCATACGACGAAATAAGTCGCGCTGCATCTGAGATTCATCCATGTTTCACCTCTAAGATTGCAATAGTTTCAACTATGCAATTATATCAATTTTTGCAAACATTTGTTCTATTTTTGCCCTATTAAGTGGGAAGTGTTTGCCTTGAAAGAAGCTCTTAGAGCCTCGTTTGCAACATAAGCGGGATTATCGGACGACAGAAAGAACGATAAAAACGCCACTTAGGCAAACACTTCCTCTTGAATCACGATTCAATACTTCAAGCTCTAACCAAGAGCTCCCAGCCGAAGCTGTCCGGTCATCATTGCTTGATGAAGGAACTGGCCGCGCAGGTTGTCGGGGAGCGCCTCGCGGGTGCGCCGCCCGCCTCCGATGATCCCCGAGAGTCGGTTCATAGCCTCGGTATTGACCTGCAAGGCCATAGTGTTGGACATGATCGGCGATTCGCGCAATCCCTGCGCCTCTTGCTGACGACGAGTGCGAAACGCCTTCAGGTGGTTGGGCCACAGGTCCTCGTTCGTCTCAACCCCAGGATCGCCTGGAACTCGGCCCCCTGTCCACATGCCCATTTGAGTCTTGAACTTCTTGTGCATATCGGCACGGGCGTACCATAGGTCTGTGCCCGCCTCTTCACCAGGCCTATACCCAGCGTCTCCCAGCTTCCCGTGAGTCATGGCCCCCATGAAGGTGTCGTATCGCTTCCCATCGTCCCCGAGTGCTTCACGGATCCTCTGGCGAGCCGCTTTTATTGTTGTGGCTGTTTCGTTGACGCTCTTAGTGACTTCTTGAATCAGCCCAACAGCATCCTCTCCAAACACGGACATGAGGGAAAATCCTAGATTTTCAATTGCCTGCTTTTGCATCTTCAGCGCAGCGAGCGCCTCCTGCGACCGGCGCTGTGTCGCAGAGTCGTTGAAATACTCGCTAGTCCTGGCCGCGTTCATCATCGCATCTCTGGTCGCTGGCGAGAGCAGCGAGTACTTCGCCACCTCCTGCTCGATCCCAAGCATGAGGGC
>NZ_JACHGW010000016.1:0-1546 GCF_014202505.1 Armatimonas rosea
TTTTATCGAGCTTCAGGATTTACAATTTGCCAGCACCTAGCGTGACTGGCGCAAATCGTGGAATGGCAACATTCTACAAAAAACTGATTTCCCCTTTTCGGAGGGTGAGATCGCCAAACTTTCTTTGGAGAGTTTGATCCTGGCTCAGGACGAACGCTTGCGGCGTGCCTAAGAAATGCAAGTCGAACGGACAGTGGCTTCGGTTACTGTTAGTGGCGAACGGTCGCGTAACACGTAAGAAACCTGCCTCGAAGCGGGGGACAACAGTCCGAAAGGACTGCTAATACCGCATGTGGCCAGTCGGGGGCATCCCCGATTGTCTAAAGATTTATCACTTCGAGATGGTCTTGCGGCCTATCAGCTAGTTGGTGGGGTAACGGCCTACCAAGGCGACGACGGGTAGCTGGTCTGAGAGGACGATCAGCCGGATTGGGACTGAGATACGGCCCAGACTCCTACGGGGGGCAGCAATTAGGAATCTTGCACAATGGGCGAAAGCCTGATGCAGCGACGCCGCGTGAAGGATGAAGGTTCTCGGATCGTAAACTTCTTTTAAGTGGGAAGAAATTTGACGGTACCACTTGAATAAGCCCCGGCTAACTACGTGCCAGCAGCCGCGGTAATACGTAGGGGGCGAGCGTTGTCCGAAGTTACTGGGCGTAAAGCGCGCGTAGGCGGTTTCTTAAGTCTGGGGTGAAAGGTTCAACGCTCAACGTGAACAGTGCCTTGGATACTGGGAGACTTGAGTTAGGGAGAGGGTAGTAGAATTCCTGGTGTAGCGGTGAAATGCGTAGATATCAGGAGGAATACCAATGGCGAAGGCAGCTACCTGGCCTATAACTGACGCTGAGGTGCGAAAGCGTGGGGAGCAAACGGGATTAGATACCCCGGTAGTCCACGCCCTAAACGATGAGTGCTAGATGTAAGAGGTATCGACCCCTCTTGTGTCGTCGCTAACGCATTAAGCACTCCGCCTGGGGAGTACGGCCGCAAGGTTGAAACTCAAAGGAATTGACGGGGGCCCGCACAAGCGGTGGAGCATGTGGATTAATTCGTCACTAACCGAAGAACCTTACCCAGGTTTGACATCCTAGGAACCCTGATGAAAGTTGGGGGTGCTCGCAAGAGAGCCTAGAGACAGGTGTTGCATGGCTGTCGTCAGCTCGTGTCGTGAGATGTTGGGTTAAGTCCCGCAACGAGCGCAACCCTCACCGTATGTTGGCAGCGTAAAGTCGGCAACTCTTACGGAACTGCCCGTGCAAGCGGGAGGAAGGTGGGGATGACGTCAAGTCGGCATGGCCCTTACGCCTGGGGCTTCACACATGCTACAATGGGTGGCAACAAAGGGCTGCTAAACCGTGAGGTCAAGCAAATCCCAAAAATCCATCCTCAGTTCGGATTGTAGGCTGCAACTCGCCTACATGAAGCCGGAATCGCTAGTAACCGCAGGTCAGCTAAACTGCGGTGAATACGTTCCCGGGCCTTGTACACACCGCCCGTCAAGTCACCTGAATTGTCTGCACCCGAAGCCGGTGGCCAAACTCGT
>NZ_JACHGW010000016.1:1643-5008 GCF_014202505.1 Armatimonas rosea
GCTGTCCGTCCATGGGGAAGAGCCAAGTGATAAAAGCAAATTTTACAAGGCGATTCGACTCTCTACCTAGTAGAGTCGAAATCGTAGCGAGTCTCGTAGCAAAGTTGCCCTAGCGGTAGCTTTGTTGAGTGGTTCTCTTAACAAGCACATCCACTTCGAACAGGTGGATGGAAGAGAGAGTTAAAAGACTCCCTAATATACGATTTGCAAGGAACGGCTAGCTGAGTTTACTTAGCTCGACGGTTCTTGCATTGCTGTGTAGTAGGGGAAGTTATAGGAGTGGCTAGCTCGACTAGCCCTCCAATCTGTTCAAGCTACGAAGGGCGCGCGGTGGATGCCTTGGCGCAAAGAGCTGATGAAGGACGCGGTAAGCGGCGAAACGCTTCGGGGAGCTGCAATCGAGCTTTGATCCGAAGATATCCGAATGGGGTAACCCGGCGGAGCGAACAGCTCCGTCACTTCTGCCTGAATACATAGGGCAGATAGAAGGCAGCCGGTGAACTGAAACATCTAAGTAACCGGACGAAAATAAAGTAATAACGATTCCGTCAGTAGCGGCGAGCGAAAGCGGAAGAGCCTAAACCATAGATCACGATTTATGGGGTTGCGGGGTCAGAGTCGTGGGATCTGAAGTATATAGTCGAACCCTCTGGAAAGTGGGTCCATAGAAGGTGAAAGCCCTGTAGACGAAATGTACGACAGCCCTATCTGATACCCAAGTACTGCGGGACACGAGGAACCCTGCAGGAATCTGGGAGGACCATCTCCTAAGGCTAAATACTCTTTGCGACCGATAGCGAAAAAGTACCGTGAGGGAAAGGTGAAAAGCACCCCGGGAGGGGAGTGAAATAGTCCCTGAAACCGCGTCGCCTACAAGCTGTCAAAGCACTATGCCAAGCTTGCTTGGAATGTGTGATGGCGTGCCTTTTGCAGAATGAGCCTGCGAGTTAACGTTAGTTGCAAGCTTAAGTGATAGATTCACGGAGGCGCAGCGAAAGCGAGTCTGAATAGGGCGTCTAGTAGCTAGCGTTAGACCCGAAACCGTGTGATCTACCCATGGTCAGGTTGAAGCGAAGGTAATACTTCGTGGAGGACCGAACCGGTGTATGTTGAAGAATGCTCGGATGAACTGTGGGTAGGGGTGAAATGCCAATCGAACACGGAGATAGCTGGTTCTCCTCGAAATGCATTTAGGTGCAGCGTTATTTGTTTACCGTCGGAGGTAGAGCACTGAATAGTCGATGGGCCCTCCAAGGTTACTGAGATTAATCAAACTCCGAATGCCGACGGTCTAAGAATAGCAGTGAGACAGTGGGGGATAAGCTTCATTGTCGAAAGGGAAACAGCCCAGACCCACCGCTAAGGTCCCTAAGTAATGGCTAAGTGTGAAAGGATGTGGGAGTACGTAAACAGCCAGGATGTTGGCTTAGAAGCAGCCACCATTTAAAGAGTGCGTAATAGCTTACTGGCCGAATGTACTCCTGCGCCGATAATGTAAGGGGGCTCAAGCCATTTACCGAAGCGTGGGAAGCAGTCTTTTGACTGCTTGGTAGAGGAGCGTTGTGTGCGGGTTGAAGCATGAGCGTAAGCACGTGTGGACTGCACACAAGTGAGGATGCAGGCATAAGTAGCGAAAAGACAGGTGAGAATCCTGTCCACCGGAAGCCTAAGGTTTCTGCAGTAAAGCTCGTCTTCTGCAGGTCAGTCGGTCCTAAGGCGAGGGCGAAGGCCGTAGTCGATGGATAAACGGTTTATATTCCGTTACCGTGCGTAAAGGTTAAACGTCTGGGGACGCCGTTCGTATATTTCATCTGGTGATTGGTTGTACCAGTTCCGCAAGGACGAGTGAAACCCTTCGGGGGGAAGCGAAGTGATGGGTATGAGGGGCCGAGAAAAGCCATGACGGTACAATACGTACGACCGTACCGCAAACCGACACAGGTAGGCAGGTAGAGGATACCAAGGTGTTCGAGATAACTCTCGTTAAGGAACTAGGCAATCTAACCCCGTAACTTCGGGAGAAGGGGTGCCAGAGCAATCTGGCCGCAGTGAAATGGCTCGAGCGACTGTTTACCAAAAACACAGGTCTGTGCAAAAGCGAAAGCTGACGTATACGGGCTGACGCCTGCCCAATGCCAGAATGTTAACAGGAGATGTCAGCGCAAGCGAAGCATTGAATCGAAGCACTGGTGAATGGCGGCCGTAACTATAACGGTCCTAAGGTAGCGAAATTCCTTGTCGGGTAAGTTCCGACCCGCACGAATGGCGTAACGACTTGAGCGCTGTCTCAACGAGAGACTCGGTGAAATTGTAACATGCGTGAAGATGCGCATTACCCGCTGCAGGACGGAAAGACCCCGTGGAGCTTTACTACACCCTGACATTGCTAGGCGGCATATTCTGTAGAGCGTAGGTGGGAGAGAGCAATCTCGCCAATGGAACACCACCCTGGATATGTTGTTTAGCTAACCTGCGCCGTTATCCGGCAAAGAGACCGTGTCAGGCGGGTAGTTTGACTGGGGCGGTCGCCTCCCAAAATGTAACGGAGGCGTCCAAAGCTGCCCTCAGGTTGGTTGGAAACCAACTTTCGAGTACAAAGGCATAAGGGCGGTTTACTGTGAGACCTACAAGTCGAGCAGTTGCGAAAGCAGGGCTTAGTGACCCTTTGGTTGTGTATGGGTGCGCCAAAGATCATCGGATATAAGCTACCCCGGGGATAACAGGCTTATCTTGCCCAAGCGCTCACAGCGACGGCATGGTTTGGCACCTCGATGTCGGCTCGTCGCATCCTGGGGCTGGATTCGGTCCCAAGGGTTAGGCTGTTCGCCTATTAAAGCGGTACGCGAGCTGGGTTCAGAACGTCGTGAGACAGTTCGGTCCCTATCCGCAGCGGGCGTAAGAAGTTTGATGGGAGCTGTCCCTAGTACGAGAGGACCGGGATGGACAGACCTCTGGTGTGCCAGTTGTACCGCCAGGTGCATCCGCTGGGTAGCTATGTCTGGTCGTGATAAGCGCTGAAAGCATCTAAGCGCGAAGTACACCCAAAGATAAGACTTCTCATGGAGTAGTCCAGTAAGGCCTGAGGTAGACCACCTCTTTGTGGCGCGGGATGTGTAATTGCAGTAATGCATTCAGCAAACCCGTAGCTATCGGCCGAGGGCTTGACAAGATTCCCCTTTTTTGGGGTATGACTTCCCTACTACCACAGTAAAAAACTAAATTACGGCAGTAAAAAGCTTAAGTAGTTGTACTGTTGTGTTTGTAGTGTTTGTCTTGTCTCTCCTCTTTTCTGTAGTGTTTGTGAAAGTGAATCGCTTAGTTGCGATGATCTCGCTATGCAGACGCTTTGTAAAGATACCCGACTC
>NZ_JACHGW010000017.1 GCF_014202505.1 Armatimonas rosea
GGGGCGACTTTAGTTTTTCGGGCAAAACATACGCTAAGGCAGCTCTAACCAGGCATCCACTTGTACTCCCCGGTCAGAAGAATATGATCCCATAGCATCGGCGAGAGGTGTGGCAGGTACTCCGGCGGGATTGGGGCATTCCTTTCCTGGAGCCGTTGAATGGCTTTCTGTAGGTAGACCGTATTCCAGAGTACGATGGCCGCCGCCACTAGGTTCAACCCATTGGCTCGATGAGTCATCTGCTCGAAGTTACGTTCCTGCATCATTCCCCGCCTGTAGAAATAGATGGCGCGGGAGAGGTTGTGTTTCTGTTCGCCCTTGTTGAGTCCCACGGTGACGCGCTGCCTGAGTGCTGGGTCTTCTAGCCAGTTGAGAGTAAACAACGCTCGTTCTATCTGCCCGATTTCGTGCAATGCCCAGGCAACATTGTTGCGCTTCGGGTAGGCGGCCAGTCGTGAGAGGAGCAGGGAAGCTGTGACACTCCCCTTGCGAACCGATGCCACCATCCTAAGAACCTCTGGCCAGTTCTGGCGAATGACCTTCTCCTGAACGCTCCCACCCAGGACGGATGAAAGAGCTGGATAGTCTGCGCAGTTCCCTGTGATGTAGAGCTTTTTGCTGGCTAGGTCCCGCAGACGGGGAGCGAAGCGAAAGCCCTGTAGATGGCACATGGCAAAGACTTGCTCGGTATAGCCATTGGTGTCGGTGTAGTGCTCCTTTATCTGAATGTCGGATTCGTGATACATCAGGCCGTCTAGGACGTAAGTGGCTTCCCGCTCCTGAGTGGTGATGGGCTTGATGTGATAAGGAGCGTAGCGACAGGATAGATGTGAGTAGAGAGTGACCTGCGGGCCAGCGTTTTTATGGCCGCTGGAGCGGGCAGTGCTCTCGCGTCTGCCTCCTACAGGAAAGCGTTGACCGTCTGAGGAGGAGGTTGTGCCATCGCCCCAAAGTGCCGCCAGTTCCTGGTTGTGCTGGGCATTAACCAGTTGGGCCAATGAGTCGGTGAAGGTACTCTCCCGAAAGCAGTTGTCAATCACGCTGGCGATACGCTCGTAAGTCATTCCGGGTGTTGCCTCAGCCATCTTGACCTCTCCCAGATTGGTCGCTTCGGCCAGGATCGCGGCAAAGAGAGCTTCTTTGTCTTTTGGTGGTGTCCCTTGCCGCAGGGTTGTGAAGTGCGAGGTGAAGTTCGTCCAGCGATCTACCTCCATCAGGAGATCCGTGATTTTGACCAGTCGCCCTCTCGCACCTGCCAGAGAAGGGAGTAGCTCATAGGCTCTCTCAGTGTGCTCCTCTACCTCAACGGGCACACTGGATGTCAATGGAGAGATGACGATTCGGTTCTTACCCTTTTCCAGGCGAACCCCTTCGAGCTGGTCTTGTTCCAGTTTTTGATTGACCCGAACCAGAGCTTCTTGTAGTTGCGCTCGTTTCTTCGTCAGGTAAAGCTCCATATCCGTTTCAAGAGGGACAGCCTTGAGAGCCTCGGCCACAGCACTCTGGGGAAGAAGGTACTCTTCCAGATCTCGGTACTGCCGACTCCCCTTGACGAAAACATCTCCCGAACGCAAGGCATCCCGTAGGGCAGTCAGAGTACATAGCTCGTAGTAGCGGCGATCTATCGAGCTACCATCTCCCGCAGAGCTTTGAAGCTGCTTACGCTCCGAGAAGACATACTCTTTCCAGCCATCCTTGACGAACTGGGTCGGTGCACCGGGTGGAACTTTCCGGATCTCATCGTTTCCCAGGCGACGCAGGATGGGCAAAGCCTCCAAGAGCGATTTCATCGAGGAATGCCCTCGGAACTCCAATACCTCCAGCATCAGGGGAGCATAGCGGTGAATACCCCGATAATGCCCTTCAATGTGCTCCAAGGCATTGAAGCTCTCCCGGTGGGCTAACTGTTCTGCCTGAGCAACACTGGCGGCCAGGCTCTCCCAAGTGACGACAGATTCAATCGCGGCGAAAGGGTCGCTCTGGGTTTCACGGGCATTGATCAGAGCTTTTCCCAGCCGGGCCAGAAGCAGAACTTTCTCGTTGATGGCGCGGCCATTGCGGGTGACTTTCTCCGCCTGAGCCAGCTCGCTACGTCGAAACATGCTCTGAATCATCCGGTCGTGCATCGCCAGTACCTGATCTGTAAGCCGAGCGGTTGTTTCTAGGACAAAAGCCACCAGATAGGCATATCGCTTTTGAGTGGGGGCACGACTCAAAAATTGCGGGGTGTAGCGGGCAGCCTCCCGAGCCAGAGACTGAAGGCGATTCTGGTGAATCAGCCGTCCGACTTCATCGGAGATGCCAATGGCGTGGAGTCGTTGGATTCGAGCCAGAAACCGCAGGATGGTCACCGAGGTTGTCTTTCCGCTGGCCTGTTTGATCCAGGTGAGCAAAATCTGGGTGGAACTCACCTCCGGGTCATAGGTAAGGAGGCGATCTAAGAGCTGCTTCTGCTCCTCAGTGAGAGCTTGGGTCAAACTATTGGCAACGCTCTCCTGAGCTTGAGCGCGTACCTCAAAGGCCAAACTCTCCAGAGCGGACAGGGCAGGAACCACGATTCGGCGCACACGCATCTCCCTCAGAAGTTCCTCTATGAGCTTGATGCCACTGTCGGTCGAGAGAGCTACAGGCACAAGAGCCTGGCTCAATTCTTTCTGCGCGGCGGCATCATAGGAGCGGAATCCCCCAATTTCCAGCAGCTCTTGAAAGTGCTCGTGTCGGGTGGCTTCTCTCCCTAATGAGTAGCGCGACAATTCACTGGCCGGATTTTCCAAACTCTGAGCCGCTTCCAAGTTCTGACCGGTGTTTGTCTGGATCTGTTTGGCGACGTGCAGCAAAACGGTATCAGGCGGCAACTCATTGGGTTCCCATCGTCGTCCTGGATAGCGCAGATATGCCCACTGGACGGCGAAGCCGATTCGGTTGTGGTATCCACGTTTCGCCCTGATAGTTGCGATTTGCTCCTTGGTGAAGGTGAAGTAACGCTCGATCTCCGCCTGGGAAATATCTTCCGGGATGTCGAGCAAGCCCAGACGCTGGGTTGGAGTCAGTACTGTGCGCGTTGCCAAAATCGTCTCTTTTCTCTACCCTCTCAGAAGTCGTAGCTTGTTTTTCACCTGCTCTCGGCTGACCTGGGTATAGCGAACAGTCGTCTGAATGGCGGGTAGTCCTCGTGCAGTGACATGGCCCAGATAGTAAGCTATTTCCTCAAGGCTCCACCCTGATGCTCGTGCCCGGTGGGCAAAGTCATGCCGTAGGTCATGAAAGGTGATGTCCTGAACCAGCTCCCATTCGTCTTTGCGTGCCCGTTGCTTGAGGGTGGCAAACCATCGATGGATGCCATTTTCCGTCAAATGATCTGCTCGCTGAGACACGAAAACGAAATCGCTCTCGCGGCGCTCATCACTTATCAGGTAAGCATAGAGAGGACGGCGCGCCTCGTTGACGAGGTCAATGTCGCGCATCTTGCCGCCTTTGTGTCCAACATGAATCCACCCAATCTTTGGCCCCACATGGGCATTGTCGCGTTTCAAGTGAGCAACATCACTTACGCGACAGCCCGCCCAATATCCCAAAGCAAATAGGGCGGCACTTCGAGAGGTCGAATCACGTTCGACGAGGCTGTGTAGCACATATCGTTGATCTGGAGTCAATTCACGTGGCGCGAGCACCTGTTGAGGTGGCAGGGCAATATCACGTATTGGGTTCTTTGTGAGCAGCCCTTTCTCTTCGCTCAGCCAACGTGCAAAGCGTCCAGCCACAACCTTGACCCGGACGCGAGAGTTGAGACTAAGCCCTTCTTGCTCCAGATGTCCCAGATAGCTACCGAGGGCGGTGCGAGTCAATCCTTCAGCCGAGAAAGCCTCATCACTTCCTGGACGCTGAGCGATCCAGCTTGCCATACGGTAGAGCGTGCGAGCATAAACCTCACGTGTTGCAGGACTTCGTGTTTCGAGCGATTCGATAAATTCGGTAACAATCTCGGCTCCTGAAAATTCTGTTGCGAGTTTTATTCGCTCATCTTTCTTGGAATCATCGAGGTCATTGTCTGGTGTCTGAGGGGGCGGCTTGTCAGGCATTGGTCAGGCGCTTTCAACTCGCAACAGAATGTTTATTCTGTTGCGAGTTTTGTGGTGCACCGATTCTATCGTCAATTCTTACCTGGGGGCCAAGATGGGATTCCTTAGCGTATGTTTTGCCCGAAAAACTAAAGTCGCCCC
>NZ_JACHGW010000018.1 GCF_014202505.1 Armatimonas rosea
CTATGGGATCATATTCTTCTGACCGGGGAGTACAAGTGGATGCCTGGTTAGAGCTGCCTTAGCGTATGTTTTGCCCGAAAAACTAAAGTCGCCCCCAAGACAACTCAACATGATCATCTTCCGTCGGCACGTAACCCGGCGATTTCGGCGATGCTTCTTGACGAGCTCTCCGAGATCGCCCAGATGGAGTGGGGACAGAGTCTGACCCCAGAGGCCACAGAGAAGCTGGCCCAGTGGCTCCTTGAAGTTTATGACTCTCTTCTGCGCCCCTGAGCTTTCTGCTACCCTTAGATTGATTGTCCTCCCTTAGACAAATTGAATCGATCCACGAATTCCTTGCCCTATGAGTCAGGAAACCGCGGCCCTTATCTGCCGCGTTAGCACACGTGAGCAAGAAGAAGGCTATAGCCTAGATGCTCAAGAAAACTTGCTACGGGAGTTTTGCCTCAAGAATGGCTACGCCGCTGTCCTCATACACCGTTTTTCAGAAACGGCGTCCAAGCAGGCGAGTCGGGTTAAGTTCAGGGCGTTTATGGCTGAAGTCGTCCGGTATAAGGTGCGCCATATCATCGTGGAAAAAGTGGACCGACTATCCCGTAGTGGTCTCAAAGAGGCTGTCCAAATCGACGACTGGCTGGAAGAGAATGAGACGCGCCATGTCCATTTCGTCAAGGATGGAATCGACTTGCACAAGTTCGCTCGCTCGGGCGATAAGCTCAACTGGGGAATGCGTGTCGTGCTGGCGAAGAACTACACGGATAACCTTAAAGAGGAGGTGCGCAAATCGGTAGATGCCATGCTACGAAAAGGCATCTGGCCCGCAAAGACTCCCAAGGGCTATATCCGGGACAAGTCCCATTCACGCAGTCCCATCCAACCAGATCCCGTTCGTGCTACACTAATTCAGCTTCTTTTTGACCTCTACGATTCTGGTGACTGGTCGGTGCATCGCCTGGAAGAGCGACTCTTCGAAGAGGGCTACCGTACCGCTCGGGGCACACGCCTCAAGGCCAGTCAGATACATGGGATTCTCCACGATCCCTTCTATATGGGCAAGATGCTCTTCGAAGGCAAGCTTTGGGAGGGAGTACATCCACCACTCATCTCAGCGGAGCAGTTTTACAGGGTGCAAAAACGCCTCACCCGCCCGGAACATGGAGAAGGTGCTGCGCCTTTTCAGAGGCATGACCATCTGTTTCGGCGAGCCGTTTTTTGCGGTGGCTGTGGCAAAGCGCTGACTTGGGAGATTCAAAAGGGCCGAGTCTACGGGGCATGTCGAGGCCATAAGACCTGTCCTGCACGCGTCTTTATCCGACAGGATACTCTCGAAAAGGAGCTACTTCCCCACTTGACTGTCTTCCGTCTCCGCTCACCGCGGCTCGCCGATTGGCTTCGAAAGGTGTTGAAGCAAATGAACGCGGATGAAGAATCGCGACGTGAATCGAGTCGCGACGACTTGGAGCAGCTCCTCGCTCGTGCAGATCAGCGCCTGAGTCGATTACTGGACATGAGAATCGATGATAATATTTCAGAAGAGGACTTTGCCAAAAAGCGAGCTGATCTGAATCAGGAGAAAGACCTGATTCTAGGGCGGCTTCATAATATCTCGGAGCAGCAGGAGGACTTTCTGGATAATGTCGCCACCCTCATCGCCTTGAGCCAAGATATGTCTGCACAGTTCCTATCAGCGACGCCAGAGAAGAAGCGCACTGTCGTTCGCAACGTCTTCCAGCGTGTGACGGTTTCAGGGAGCAGAGTTTATGTTGAGTACACAGAGCTGTTCTCGTTTCTGCTGCAAGCGCTTAAGGCGGCTGAAAGTTCGAAAATGGCGATTTTGGCCTCGCGAGAAATTCCAGATTTCGAACTTGAAAAAAGTGGCTCTGAAAAACAAAAAGAAGGCCTTTCGACCCCTTCTCATTCAGATTGGTGGACTATACAGAACAAGTTTCGAACTTTCTTGAGTAATAACTCTGCCTGGAATGACTTTTTCAGGTTTGCTTTAGCTATCTCCAGTGAAGACATTCAGCACGTATTTGATGCACTATCCGAATCTCCTAATGCGTTGACGCAACAGTCGTTGCTAAGCGATACGCCCAGTAGCAGTGTTGGAATAGAACAATCTATATATCCAAAAGTATCCTGTAAATCTCAACAAGCGCAGCCCCTAACTTCTCCGCTTCCTCCACACTTACTTCCATATCACACTCCTCATTCAGAATAGCCTGTAGTTCACTAACCAACTCAAATGACAGGCTCTTTTTACCACGCTCCACCATGACATGTTCCGTTACGTATTTGTTTGAACGATTTCGTCCAAACAAACTTCAAACAAGAAATATGAGTAACAGCAACTATATGAACCAGCAGTTCACAGCCGAGGAGTTAGATGAAGCGCTAAAGATTTATCGAGCGGAGCAGCATGAGAAACAGCGAGAAGGCATTACCAAACGAGCCGCACTCGGAAAGTACACAGGCCATATACCGTATGGATATCAACTCAACTCTTCAACAGGAAAACTAGAAAGCAACCCAGAAGAAAAACATATCTGCCAACGAATCGCATTCTTACATTGCCAAGGCAATTCACTGAGACAGATATCACACACCTTACTATCTGAACAACATTTGACACGTTCCGGTAAGAAGTTTCACGCATCAGCGATAAAGTTAATTATTCAAAGGACACGAAATAGTATTAGAGTTGGCTGTAGTAAGGAAAAGTGCTAGTATCCGTGTTATCCGCAACTATGTGGAGGAGGATCAAAACTGTGTTACAAAAAGTTGGAACAGGTCTCTGCTTAGCTCTAACAGGCTATTTCGATTGCCACCAAATTCCCGGTCATAGAGAACCGCTGTGCAGCGAAAAAGCGCTGTGGGATGTAAGTATTCCAAGAAACTTCGAACTTATCCCGTGGGGAGACTTTGATGCCCCAGAAGAAGAAGTCGAGTCTTGGAAGATTCTCCCTGGCAAGCATAAGGGCATCAGTACCGGTGGTATTCTGGAACACTTCGCTGGAAAAGACATTCACTTTAGCTTCGGCCAAGCAGTATCGCTACTCAACAGCCAATCGAATGGTCAACCTGGAGTACTGACAATGGTCAATGGCAACTGTACGGACGATTTCATAAAGCTGGTATCCTTGCCGGGAGTGTAGTTGGATGACAAGTGGGATCTAGTAGAGCCAGAGCAGCCTCGAAAT
>NZ_JACHGW010000019.1 GCF_014202505.1 Armatimonas rosea
CAACTGTACGGACGATCTGAATTTCCCCGTAATTTTCTCAGGTAGGCAGTAGGTCATTCCGGGGCTATTGTAGAGTCGCGAAACAAACACAAAGCGACCCGAAATGACCCGACCCTATTCTATCAATGCCATCGTCTCTAAGCTACAAAAGCTAGGACTCCCCTTCGAAAAACATCTTGCACGAGCACTCGTTGCCTTGCTCACAGGAAAGAAGATCAGCCTCCAGCATGTCGTCAACCTCATGCCAGGAAAGCAAAATGCTGAGGCTAATCGAATGCAACTGAGGCGGTGTCTGGATCATCAAGAGCTAGATTTAGAGGTCTGGGCAAGAGCCATCGCGGCACTCATGCCTAAAGGAGCTTGGATTCTTGCCCTGGACAGAACCGAGTGGAAACGCGGAAAGACAACCATCAATTTGCTGGTGCTCTCTATCGTGGTTTATGGAAGCGCCGTTCCTCTACTCTGGACAGTTATGCCCGAGGCAGGAGCTAGCGACACCGACGAGCGCATTGATCTCATGAGCCAATTTCTCCAGATGTTCTCCGCACAGCGTTGGAAGTTCTTAACCGCTGACCGTGAGTTTATCGGTGACAAGTGGATTGGCTGGCTCTGCCAGAGGGGATTAGACTTCCGCATCCGAGTTAAGGCCAAGGAGTATTTCCTCCATCCTGATGCTCGTGACTTACCGGCTAAAGACTGGTTTGGCTCTCAGGGATGTCGTTGCAAACCCCATCGCATGAAACTCTGGAATCAGTGGGTTTATGTCGGTGGTAGGCATCTCTACGATGGTGAATATCTCATTATTATTGGTAATAAGCGTTGTGACTTACTGTCAGACTATCGCCACCGCTGGAAGATCGAGACCTTGTTTCAGGCATTGAAAGGCCGTGGCTTCGATCTGGAGTCGTGCCGCCTGAGTCAAGCCAAACGCCTTTGTGGCTGGTTTGGCTTTCTAGCTTTTGGCTTCTGTTGGTGTTTGAGTCAGGGAGCCGCTTTAGAAAATGAGAGTCCTACGAAACTTAAGAATCATGGCCGCGCTCCGATGAGCGTTTTCCATCGTGGATTGGACTGGCTAAGTTCGTTGATTGCTTGCCTTGCAGGTCGCCCCTGTCTGCGCGATTTCGAGGCTGCTCTGGCTCTACTAGATCCCACTTGTCATCCAACTACACTCCCGGCAAGGATACCAGCTTTATGAAATCGTCCGTACAGTTG